>JBFWIG010000001.1:0-28851 GCA_050256115.1 Bacteroidales bacterium
CTCTGAATGCTCAGAAACTCCGGAATAATGTAAAGGTGATTCTCTCCGGCAAACAGGGATCGCACGAAGCCTTCGGGTTGTCGTTAGGAGAGGGCGAACAGCATAGCGACAACCATATTAATATGTACCATATGGCCCCTAAATGCCATAGCTTACAACTGTTTAAATCGATACTGGCCAACAAAGCCACAGGTCTCTTTTGTGGACGGATTCTGGTGGCACCCGATGCTCAGGAAACTGAAGCCTACCAACAAAATCGCAATCTGCTTATCTCCGACACTGCTATGATGAGGAGCCGTCCGCAACTGGAGATCTACGCCGATAATGTAAAATGCAGCCATGGCGCTACCACCGGCGAACTGCGCGAAGAGGCACTCTTCTACCTTCGTTCCAGGGGGATAGGCCGGGAAGAGGCCCGACAGATGTTGACAGTAGCCTTTGCACAGGAGGTAATTTCGGCCTCGAGTCATGAAGGATTGCAGAAAGAGGCTGTTGCAGCCCTCGAAAAACTGTTCTCGCCTAATAACCGATAACCATGTATCCCATAAGTGCCATAAGAAGTCATTTCCCCATCCTCGAAGAGAGACCTTACGGGAAACCGCTGGCCTACCTTGATAATGGGGCAACCACCCAGAAGCCGAGGCAGGTTATCGAGACCCTTGTAGATCTCTATTCTCATGCCAATAGTAATATCCATCGCGGAGTACACTATCTGAGCGGGGTGATGACCGAGCGGTACGAAGAGGCTCGCAGAGAGGTACAACGTTTTATCAATGCTCCCCTGTCGCAGGAAATTATATTTACAGCAGGTACGACAGCAGGAATCAATGCGGTGGCCTTTTCGTTTGGAGAGCGCTACCTATCTAAGGGCGACGAAATTCTTATCTCGGCCATGGAGCACCATGCCAATATTGTGCCCTGGCAAATGGTATGTGATCGGAAAGAGGCCCTTCTTCGCATCATCCCCATTTCTGACAATGGCCAACTGGATATGGAAGCCTATGAAAGCCTACTTTCCGATAAAACCCGAATCGTAGCCGTTTGCCACGCATCGAATACGCTGGGCACTGTGAATCCCGTGAAAGAGATTATTGCAAAAGCACATGAACACAACATCCCGGTGCTGATAGACGGAGCGCAATCGGTGCAACATATTCCCATTGATGTACAGGCACTTGATTGTGATTTCTTCCTCTTCTCAGGACACAAAATCTATGGTCCCACCGGTATTGGCGTTCTGTACGGCAAAAAAGCGTGGCTTGACGAGATGCCGCCCTACCAGGGTGGAGGCGATATGGTGGATTGTGTTACGTTTGAACGAACCACCTATAATGAACTCCCCTTTAAATTCGAAGCCGGAACAGCCAACTACCTGGGGGCTGCAGCATTACAGACGGCACTCGAGTATGTAAAGGGTATCGGTCTGGAGGCCATAGGCATACATGAAAAAGCATTGCTCCAATATGCCACCCAAAAGATCGGGTCGATAGAAGGGGTGAAAATTTACGGAAATGCAGCCGAAAAGGTGGGTGTTCTCTCTTTCCTTGTAGGCAAGAGCCATCCTTACGACGTTGGGATGATTCTGGATAAACTGGGTATAGCCGTGCGCACAGGAACCCATTGTACGCAGCCTCTCATGAAACGTTTCGGCATCGATGGTACAGTGAGAGCGTCGTTCGGACTGTATAACACCTTCGAAGAAATTGATCGACTGTACGAAGGAATTCTGCGTGCCAAACGAATGTTGAGCTAAACATTGGTATCTTTGCGCACGTTTCAACAAAAGATCTGACATGACAATTCGGGAGGCACAGGAAGAGATCATTGAATCGTTCGCGGTATTCGACGATTGGCTGGACCGTTACGAATACCTGATAGGGCTTGGAGGCGAACTGCCTCCGCTCGAAGCTCGTTGTAAGACTAACGAATATCTGATTGAAGGGTGCCAAAGCAGAGTATGGCTCTATCCCGAACTGCACAACGACCGGGTAGTATTTAGGGCCGACAGCGACGCCGAAATTCCGAAAGGAATTGTCTCTTTGCTACTAAAGGTTCTATCCAACCGCACACCCGATGAGATTCTGGATGCCGAGCTCTACTTCATAGACTCAGTGGGTCTGAAGCAGAACTTGTCGCCCACCCGTTCTAACGGACTCATGCAGATGGTAAAACAGATGAAACTTTATGCGATGGCCTATAAAGCCACAATGTTGAACCCTTGAGAAAGTAACTTATGGATCCTTCACATATACTCGATCTGGAAAGCAAGATCATTGCTGCGCTTAAAACCGTATACGATCCGGAAATCCCTGTAAATATCTATGATCTGGGGTTGATCTATAACCTCGATGTCGACGACGATGCCAATGTAAAGATCACTATGACCCTAACTGCCCCTAACTGCCCCATGGCCGATGTTTTGGTTTGGGAAACACAGGAGAAAGCCGAAGCGGTAGAGGGCGTTAATAAGGTAGAGGTAGACCTTGTATTCGAGCCTCTGTGGAGCAGAGATCGAATGTCGGAAGAGGCATTAATGGAACTGGGCATGTTGTAAAAAGGATTTTTTTCATTCATCTTTTTTTCTACCTTTGCGGTCACCAATTCAGGGTCTCTTGGCCGAGTGGCTAGGCGCAGGTCTGCAAAACCTTGTACGGCGGTTCGAATCCGCCAGAGACCTCCCTTCAGAATCCCCTTAACAAGTCTTGCTTTTGTACTTGTTAAGGGGATTTCTTTTTTGCGAAAGCGCAAATTTATTCCTATTTTTCGTAGCCGAATGCGCATCGCAAATCGCAACGGCAAAACTCCCAAAATTGGAGGATGAATTTTCTGGCGCATATATACCTTTCCGGAGGGAATGAATACATTACGGTTGGCAACTTCATTGCCGATTGGGTTAAGGGCGCCGATTATCTGGAATATCCCGAAGAGATACAACAGGGAATCATGATTCATCGCAACATCGATTGGTTCACCGACAGCCACGAAATTACCAAAGAGAGCAAGCAGCTGTTTAACGAACGGTACCGCCATTACTCCGGTGTGATAACCGATATCCTCTTTGATCACTACCTGGCACACGACTGGCCTCTCTTTCACTCAACGCCCCTTAACGAATATACCGAGTGGGTTTACGAAATCTTGCTGCAACACTTTAAGATACTCCCAGTGGGGGTTCAGAAATACCTTCCCGGTTTTTTTGCTAACCGTTGGATAGAAGAGTATACCACCGTAGAAGGGATACGTAAAGTTTTAAACGGGATGGCAAGAACCACCTCATTGCCTCCCGAAACCGATTGGGCGATTGAGGTCTTTTCGCAAAACTACGAACTGATAAAAGAGCAGTTTTACGAATTTTTTCCGCAACTCACAGAGTTTGTACAGGGCAAGTTCCAGCTCTCCATCTCGCGAGAATAGAGACAAAAGCCACTATTTTCGGCGTGGGCCTTCAAAATAGCGTCGCTGCTATCAGCGAAGAAACTCCATCCGGCTGGCATCGAGCCGAAGCAGAATAAACAGCAACAACGTAAAGGTCCAGAGCGAAGAACCCCCATAACTAAAAAAGGGAAGCGGAATCCCGATCACGGGAAGAAGGGCCAGTGCCATACCCACGTTAATGAGTACATGAAAAAAGAGGATTGAGGCTACACAATAGGCATATATACGGCTAAAAGAGGAACGTTGACGTTCGGCCAGATGCAGAATCCGCAACAATAACAGCAGAAAAAGTCCTACCACCACAACCGAACCAAACCAGCCCCACTCCTCACCCACTGTACAAAAAATAAAATCGGTGCTCTGTTCGGGTACAAAATTGTACTTGGTCTGCGTTCCCTGCAAAAAACCTTTTCCAAACCAGCCTCCCGATCCGATGGCTATTTTCGACTGGTTTACATTATAACCATACCCCAGAGGATCCGACTCCATGCCCAACAAAATTTTGACGCGCTGCTGATGATGAGGTTCTAAAACCGATTCGAAGAAAAAATCGACCGACAGGCAAAAAAGTATAGCCGCGGCTACAATCCAAACCAAGGTGGAGAGCCGGGGTATATGATGTAGAAAACTCCACAACCAGAAAACCACGCCGGAAAGAAGAGCAGCTGCAGCCAGTGTATAGGAAAAATCGAGCTGCGCAAAAAAGTAAGAGAAGAGGAGATGGGAAAGGGCAAGCAGCAGACCAAAAATCAGGAAGCCTGTGATTAATTCTCGGATTCGAAGCGAGAGAAAGAGTGCATACAAAAAGCCCAATCCAATCATAATCAAAAAAAGCACCGTCTTATCCATCATCAAACTCAACACAAAGAGCAACCCTACCAGAAACCCGAAAAATAGAATCGAACCGGGTAACCCCTCGCGATAAAACATAAGCGAGAACGAGAGGTAAACCAACGCTGAACCGGTATCCGGCTGCAACATTATCAACAGCATGGGAAAGAGAATAATGGCACCACACACCGAAAGAGAACGCCACTCCATGAGCTTACGGTTCTCGGTAGAGAGCCACCGGGCAAGAGCCAGGCAGGTTCCTACCTTGGCAAACTCAGTGGGTTGCAGCTGAATACCTCCAAGCAAAATCCATGATTTTGCGCCATTAATTTCGGTTCCAACCACCAAAACAGCCATTAATAGCAGTAGCGTAAGGCCGTAGAAGAGATAGGAAAAGTTGATATAGAACTTAGAATCGAGCAGAAAAGCAAAGAGGGCGAGCAGAGCTGCCGCACTCATCCAGATGAGCTGCTTCCCGTACCGCTGAGAAAATGAGAGAATGCTCTTATGCTCCTCATCGTAAACGGCGGCATAGATATTAATCCATCCTAACAGCACCATAAGCAAAAAGAGCCCTACCGTGAGCCAGTCGAGATTTTCAAGCAGATTAACCTTTCTGATCATGATAGGTGAAGATTAGCAAAACAACTAATAGATTGAGAAATTTATCACCCTGGCCTCCAGTTCGGGCCGCTTTACCGTTCCTGCCAGATACTTCTCAATCATCAAACTGGCCACCGGAGCCGCCCATGTGGCACCGAAACCGGCATTTTCTACCACCACGGCAATCGCAATCTTAGGATTCTCTACCGGAGCAAAACCCACAAAAAGGGAGTGATCTTTATGTGGCGGATTCTCAACAGTACCGGTTTTCCCGCACGATGTGATCCCCTGCATCACCGTGGGGCTAAAACTGCCACGTCCGGTACCAGACTCATTCACTCTTCGCATTCCCTCAACCACCACATCGATATACCGGGATGCTATATCCACATTGATCCGCTCAGAATAGCTATCGGTGCGTACGGTATGTGGTGGATAGTAGAAACCCCGGTTTGCGAGAGCCGCCATATAATTTGCCTGCTGGAGGGGAGTCACAAGTATTTCGCCCTGCCCGATAGCTAGCGAACGGATGGTCATCGGACGCCAGCGGTTCACCCCGAACCAATGATCAAAGTAGGCCTGAGTAGGCAGATTCCCGTCAGAAATATTGGGAATGTCAGATTCGAGCTTACGTCCGAAACCAAACTTAAGCATGTGGTCACGCCAATCGTTATAATTCTTTCTAAACTGTTGCGTCCCCCCTTTCTCGAGGGTTTCTCGGAAAGCGTGCCAGAAATAGGGATTACAACTCTGTTCAATCCCATTTAGGAGCGAAACAGGCGAACCGTGATCGTGCGAACAGGCCATTGGCGAGGAGGCCTTCCCGTTGCTGGGAAACATCGACGATTCTGTGATACCACCCATTTCGAGAGAGACCAAAGCCTGAGCCGGCTTAAAAGTAGAGCCGGGAGAGTATCGGGCATTCACAGCACGATTTAACAATACCTTCTGTTCGCTCCGTTCCAGAGCCAAATAGTTGCCCGAACGCTCCCTTCCCACCAATAAATTGGGATCGTACTTGGGCATCGAGATCATGGCAAGAATTTCGCCGGTCGAAGGTTCGATAGCCACCACACTGCCTCGCATATTTTGCATCAGGTACTCTCCATACTCCTGAAGATCTCCATCTATCGTACAGATAATGTCGCGTCCTACAACCGCAGTGGTATCGTAAGCCCCCTCCTGAAAGGAGCCCTTCTCCACATTATGCACATCGACCAACAAAATCTTCACACCCTTCTTGCCCCGAAGGGTCTCTTCATACGCCTTCTCTATGCCACTAACCCCAATGTAGTCGCCCATTTTATAGTAGGAATTGGAGGCAATGATCTTATCATTCACTTCACTCACATATCCCAACAGATGGGGAGCAATGGGGCGGGTATAGAGCCGACTGGTTCGGGGTTGTACATAAAACCCTACAAACTTATGCAGCTTCTCCTGCAATACAGCATAGGTACGCGCAGATATCTGCCGCAAAAAAACGGAAGGTTTATATCGGGAGTAGGCACGTGCCTGCTTCAGATTATCGCGCGCTACCTCCGGAGTGATACCCAGAATACGGCAAAAATCGACAGTATCGAACGGCGCTACCATACGAGGAGTCACCATCAGATCGTACGAAGCCTCATTAAATACGAGTGTCTTCCCGTTGCGGTCTAAGACAAGACCGCGGGCAGGGTACTGGGTAACATATCTGCGTGAGTTATTTTCGGACGAATATGTAAGCGATTTGTCGATAACCTGCAGGTAAAAGAGGCGCACCACAAATACTAGCGCCATCAGCGAAAAGATGGCCGTAATCACATACCTCCTGTTACGGAACGGATCCTTCATAGTTTAGTTTCTCTTGGAGCCCGAGATAAGGTATTCGGCGAGTATAACGATAAGCACAGTGAAAAGGGTACTCAGCAAGATACGGAAAAGTGTATGGAAAAAGTTGAAAAATTCGAAAGCCTCCACAAAAAAGAGAACCAGATGGTGCAAGAAGGTTGCCATCAAAGCATATCGCAAAAACCAGCGAAACCCCAACGACCGGATTCCGGGAAACCTGAGCCCTTCGTACCCATCGTGCGGAGCCAGAAACTGCAAAATATAGGGACGGGTAAAGCCTAAAAAAACAGCAGCAGAGGTATGCATTCCGGGCGTTAACGAAAAAATATCGATACAGAGTCCCATTGCGGCCGATAAAAGAAGCAGAAAGGAGGGATGGATCTGAAAAGGGAGGAGAAGGATAAAGAGAATATAGGGATAGGGGTTCACGAAACCACTAAATTGGATATGGTTCAGTGCCAATATCTGCAGAATAATCAGCACCACAAAACGAATCGCATCGAAAAAGAGATCTCTGATCATCGCTCGGTAAGTTTTTCCAGGTTCAACTGCTCTTCGCGGAGATAGTTCTTAATGAGGGTTACATGCTTCAACTTCTTAAAATCGGTAGAGAGATCTACCTTAATCGAGAAAAAGTTACCATCTTTTATCTGGAACGACGAAACGGTACCAATAAGAATCCCCTCCGGGAATATGGGCGAAAGGCCACTGGTAACCACTGTATCGCCCTGCTGCAACTTGGCATGATGAGGGATATCGTTTAGATCGGCATGCGAAAAACTCACCTCATCCCACTTCAACGCGCCGAAATGGTCGCTCGATTTTAACCGGGCACTCACCCTGAAATCCCTGTTTAACAACGATATCGCCGTTGCATAATGATCGGACACCCCATTCACAATCCCCACGATACCCTCCGAAGATACCACGGCCATATCGGGTTCTACCCCATGAAGACGACCCCGGTTAAGGGTGATATAATTGTACTGTTTGTTCACCGTATTATTCACCACATCGGCCGACATGTAATCATATTGCTGTCTGTGAAGGGAGTCGGTTATGTGAGTCAGCTCTACCGCATCGCTCCACAAAGCTTCAGGCAACCGACTCCGCAGTATGGCGTTTTCACGAAGAAGCGTCTGATTGGTTTCGCGAAGTGCCATGTAAGACGATACGGAGTTCAATTTTTCGTACAGTTTACCAGATACATTTCTTACATAGTTGGTGAAAGCAGCTTGATGAAATGCATTCTGCCGTATCATCAGCGAAAACGCAAAAAGCTCAAGCAGGATAAAAAGCCCTACCACATGAAACTTATAGAGAAACCGAAAAAATGCACCCATGCCCTATTGATATACCCTTACAAAAACCTCCGGCCCTCACTCTGCTCACGGAGAGACAGCGAAAAAGTCGGAGGTTAACTGCCACAAGAAAAAGATTACCTCAATAAAAACGAAAATTTATCTACATTCTTCAAGGCTACCCCCGTCCCTCTGGCTACCGCCCGCAAAGGATCCTCAGCCACATAGAAGGGAATATTGATTTTATCGGTAAGACGCTTGTCGAGCCCCCGTAACAGCGCACCACCACCCGTCAGATAGATTCCTTTCCGAACAATGTCGGAATAGAGTTCGGGAGGTGTCTGTTCCAAAACCCCCAAGATAGCCGTCTCAATCTTCGACAGCGATTTGTCGAGACAGTGCGCAATCTCCTGGTAGCTAACAGGTACCTCAATGGGAAGCGCTGTCATCAGATTCGGACCTCTTACCGTGAAATCGGTGGGAGGATTGTCGAGATCGGGAATTGCGGCACCTACCTGAATTTTAATCTCCTCTGCGGTCCTTTCGCCAATTTTAATATTGTGCTGATGACGCATGTAGGCCTGAATATCGGCGGTAAAACCGTCACCGGCCACGCGGATAGACTTGTTGCAGACAATACCCCCCAGTGCAATCACAGCCACCTCGGTGGTACCACCACCTATATCAACCACCATGCAACCTTCTGGCGCCTCCACATCGATACCGATACCCACAGCTGCTGCCATAGGCTCAAAAATCATATAGACATCGCGCCCTCCCGCATGCTCGGAGGAGTCGCGCACGGCACGCACCTCAACCTCGGTGGAACCGGAAGGGATACAAACCACGATACGGAGCGAAGGAGAGAAGAACTTGTTCTTTGAACTGATCATCTTGATCATTCCCCGGATCATGATTTCGGCCGCATTAAAGTCGGCAATCACTCCATCTCTTAAAGGCCTGATTGTGCGGATATTATCCGGAGTTTTCCCGTGCATCTGCCGAGCTTTTTCGCCCACGGCAATCACCTTTCCGGTAACCGTATCGACCGCTACAATAGAAGGTTCGTCAACAACTACCTTGTCGTTATAGATAATGATGGTATTGGCTGTTCCCAAATCCATCGCAATTTCCTGCGTAAATGAAAAAATCCCCATAATACTACCTCATCTTTAGTGTTTGAAATGGCGGACACCCGTCATGGTCATAGCCAGACCGTTCTCATCGCAGTAATTCACCGATTCGTCATCACGAACCGACCCTCCCGGGTGCACAACCGCTGTAATACCGGCTTTCCCGGCAATCTCAACGCAATCGGGAAAAGGAAAGAACGCATCGCTTGCCATAACGGCTCCCTGCAGATCGAACCCGAAAGAACCGGCTTTTTCGATGGCCTGCTGCAAAGCATCGACACGTGAAGTCTGACCCACTCCACTGGCAAGCAGCTGATTACCCCGGGCAAGAACAATCGCATTCGACTTGGAGTGCTTTACAATCTTGTTGGCAAAAACCAGATCGGTAAGCTCCGACAGGGTGGGAGCCTTACGCGTTACCACCTTCATATCGGCCACCGACTGCATACTCAAATCTTTATCCTGCGATACCACTCCGTTAAGGAGTGTACGATATTGCACCGAAGGAAGCGAAACCGGCTTCATCTCCAGAATCATCCGATTCTTTTTACTCTTGAGCAGTTCCAAAGCCTCCGGTTCGTAACCGGGAGCCATTACCAACTCAAAGAAGAGGGTATTCATAGCTTCGGCCGTTTCCTTATCAATAACCCGGTTGGTGATAAGTACCCCGCCGAAAGCAGATACCGGATCGCCCGCAAAAGCTTTTTGATAGGCCTCACAGAGGGTTTTGGCCGAGGCAATTCCGCAAGCATTATTATGCTTCAGAATGGCAAAGGTGGTGTCGTCAAATTCGGAGATCAGATTCACTGCTGCATCCATATCGAGCAGATTATTGTACGAGATCTCCTTCCCGTGTAATTGGGTAAACATATCGGCGAGTTGCCCAAAGAAATAGCCCTTTTGATGGGGGTTTTCGCCGTAGCGCAGTGCCGTACCCTCATTATAACTGGCTTTTAAACAGACTTCGGCCGATTCGCGATTAAAATAGCTGTGAATGGCAGTATCGTAATCGGACGAAACCGCAAAGGCTCTGGAGGCAAACCAGCGGCGATCCTCAATCGAAGTGAAGCCGTTCTTCTCGTGCAACAGATCGAGCAGTCGCAGATACTCCCGCTTAGAGGGAACAATCACCACATCACGGAAATTTTTGGCAGCAGCCCGGATCAGCGAGATACCTCCAATATCGATCTTCTCGATAATGGCCTCATCCGAAGCCCCCGAAGCCAGCGTCTCGGCAAAGGGATAGAGATCGACAATCACCAGGTCGATATCGGGAATTTGGTACCGGGCTGCCTCTTCGCAATGAGAAGGCTCCTCTCTTCTATATAAAATGCCCCCGAAGATTTTGGGATGCAATGTTTTTACTCGTCCTCCAAAAATTGAGGGATAGCTGGTTACGTCTTCAACAGCGGTTACCGGAATACCCAACGATGCCACAAAATCGCGCGTTCCTCCCGTTGAATAGATTTTGACATCGTGCGCGTGAAGGGCCTGCACAATTTCGGCAAGATGATCCTTATGGTAAACCGATATAAGAGCCGATTTAATCTTCTTCAAATTATTCATTATCAACATAAAAAAATTCCGTGCAAATTTATCAAAATTCAAAGGAACTTTCCTCCCAAATCGGGGAATATAAATTATAAAATCGCGCAATTTGATTCTATTCCACTCCCAACGCGATTTTCGAACAATATTGGTACCTTTGGCATAGGTGGCGCGCCCCTGCAACCCCGGCGCAGAGCTACCCTTTATAACCCCCTCCTTATGCCATGAGCCTAATGGAATCACCGACCGCGCCGGAAAGCAGAAATTACCTGATTGCCAATAAGAGAGATCATGACTGGGGGTTAACCGTTACTTCGGTGGGATGCCAAAAAATTGAACCCCGTTCGCTCTATCCCCATACCGATCATCCGGCCGAATACCTCTTCAGGCCGGAAGAGGGGCGGGTACTACACACCTATCAACTCCTCTATATTACCCATGGAGAAGGGTGGTTCAGATCGGCAAGTCAGCCTCTCTCTTCCATCTCCGAAGGAACCGCCTTCCTTCTTTTCCCGGGAGAGTGGCACTCTTATGCCCCTAACCGTGAAACAGGCTGGCATGAGTACTGGATAGGGATGGAGGGCCCCATAATGGAAAACCTGATTTCCAAAGCATTCTTTAAAAAGCAAAGCCCCATCTTCCCGGTAGGATTAACCGACGATATGATTACCCTTTATATGAAGGCTCAACTCATTGCTAACCAACAGGAAGCCGGCTACCAACAACTCCTGGCCGGTATCGCAACCTTACTGATGGGGAGCCTCATATCGGGCGTTAAATCGGCCGGGACAGTGAAACGGGGCACTCAACAGGTCATCTCAAAAGCCAAGGTTTTGATGATAGAAAATATCGAGACCCCCTTTTCGCCTGAAGTGCTGGCTCAGGCGGTATGCGTAAGTTACTCTTGGTTCCGCCGAATGTTTAAAGAGCATACCGGTTTCTCTCCGGCGCAATACCAACAACAACTGCGTATAGAGCGCGCCAAAGAGCTTCTGTTGGGCACATCGAAATCGGTAAAGGAGATTGCCTTCCGACTGCAATACGAATCGCCCGAACACTTCTCAACCCTCTTCAAGAAGAAGACCGGCAAAACCCCTGTACAATTCCGCACCGGCCGAACCCTCTCCGGCCCCACTTGACGATTGTTTCATTTTCGCGGCCAAAGCGTTATCTTTGCCGCCCAACCTCTCTGCAGAACACAAAGAAATATGACAGAATTTAACGAACAAGAGCTTTTTAGAAGAAACGCTCTGGAAGAGCTCCGAAAGCTGGGAATAGAGCCCTATCCCGCTCACGCCTTTGCTGTAAATGCCACCTGCGCCGAAATTGTAACCGGCTTCACCCCCGACTGCGGCAAATTTACCCATGTCACGTTGGCAGGCCGTATCATGAATCGCAGAATCATGGGGAGTGCTTCGTTTGCCGAAATTCAGGATGCCACCGGACGGATTCAGCTCTATATAAAACGAGATGACCTCTGTCCCGATCAAGACAAAACGCACTATAATGTGGTTTTCAAAAAACTGCTCGATATTGGTGATATTATCGGCGTTGAGGGTTTTGCATTTATCACCCAGATGGGCGAAACCTCCATCCATGTAAAATCACTCACCCTGCTCAGCAAATCGCTTCGCGTACTTCCCGTAGTTAAGGAGAAAGAGGGGAAACTGTTCGACGCCTTTTCCGATCCCGAACAGAGGTATCGTCAGAGATATGTCGATTTGATTGTGAATCCGTCGGTTCGCGACACCTTTGTAAAAAGAACCCGCCTTGTTAACACCATGCGCGATTTCCTGAACGAAAAGGGGTATCTGGAGGTGGAGACACCCATTCTGCAACCGCTGTACGGGGGGGCTGCTGCGCGTCCGTTCAAAACCTTTCACAACACACTGAACACCGACCTCTATCTGCGCATTGCCAATGAGCTTTACCTGAAACGGCTTATTGTGGGCGGATTCGAAGGGGTCTATGAATTCTCTAAAGATTTCAGAAATGAAGGGATGGACCGGTTCCATAATCCCGAATTTACCCAGATGGAACTCTATGTGGCCTACAAAGACTATCTCTGGATGATGGATACGGTAGAAGAGATGGTCGAACGCATTGCCCTGGCGCTTCACGGCACCACAGAGGTTCAGGTAGGGGCAAACCGGATCGACTTTAAGCGCCCCTGGAAGAGATACACCATGTTCGAGGCCATTGCCCACTTTACAGGTATCGACGTTTCGGAGATGTCGGAAGCGGAGTTGCGAAAAACAGCTCTTTCGCTGGGGGTAAAGATCGATGAGTCGATGGGAAAAGGAAAACTGATAGATGAAATTTTCGGTGAGTGCTGCGAAGGAAAACTGATACAACCTACGTTCATTACCGACTACCCCATAGAAATGTCGCCTTTGGCAAAAAAACACCGCAGTAAAGCGGGGCTGGTTGAGCGCTTCGAAGCCATCTGCAATGCAAAAGAGATCTGCAACGCTTACTCCGAACTGAACGATCCGGTAGATCAGCGCGACCGCTTTGAAGAACAACTTCTTCTGGCAAAAAGAGGCGATGAAGAGGCAATGATGCTCGACGAAGATTTTCTCAGAGCCATAGAATACGGCATGCCTCCTACCGCAGGTTTAGGTATTGGGATAGATCGTCTTACCATGATTATGACCAATGCGGCCTCTATCCAGGATGTGCTGCTCTTCCCCCAGATGAAGCCCGAAAAAAGGACAGTTGCCGACCCTGCAGAGGCTTTTACGGCACTTGGTATACCGGAGGCATGGGTGCCGGTGGTTCAGAAGATGGGCTATCTTACCGTTGCATCGCTCCAAAAGCTCTCGGCGGGTAAACTCTTCAACGACCTTTGCGGGATGAACAAAAAACATAAGATGGGACTTCCCCTTCCCACCCCCGAAGAGGTGAAAAACTGGATAGAATCTGCATCATGACCGAAGCCTCACAAATTGCCATTATCGGTAGCGGAAGCTGGGCCACAGCCCTTGCAAAAATCGTAACCGATGCAGGAAATCGTATTTGCTGGTATATCCGGAATCCCGAAAACCGGAAAGTAATGAAGAGCTTTAACCGTAATCCGAAATATCTCGGATCGGTGCGGTTCGATCCCGAAAAAATCTCTTATTGCGAATCGCTCGACGACGCAGTAGAACAATGCGAGGTCCTCATTTTTGCAGTCCCCACAGCCTTTCTTGCCGAGTGGCTCAGTCCGCTTACACGCTCGCTCCAGGGGAAATATATTGTATCTGCCATCAAAGGGATTATTCCCGGCGAAGATGGTACAGTGGCCGAATATTTCAATCGTAAATTCAAGCTGCCTTTCGATCAAATAGGTGTAATTTCGGGCCCCTGTCATGCCGAAGAGGTAGCGCTGGAACGACTCTCCTACCTTACCATTGCCACCAAACATTTCGAAGACGGCCGAACCCTGGCCGGCTTTTTACAGTGCCGCTATCTGCGCACTATTCTCTCGGAAGATATTTACGGCATTGAATATGCGGGCGTTCTGAAGAACATCTATGCCATTGCGGGCGGCATATTCTACGGACTGGGATATGGCGATAACTTCCAGTCGGTTTTACTGGCCAACGCCTTCATCGAAATGAAGCGTTTTATCAATAACTCCTATCCCAAAGAGAGAGATCTGGCTCAATCGGCCTTTTTAGGCGACCTGCTGGTAACCGGCTATTCGCAATTCAGCCGAAATCGCACCTTTGGCACTATGATCGGCAAAGGCTATTCGGTTCGATCGGCACTTCTGGAAATTTCGCAGATTGCCGAAGGCTATTATGCAGTTTCCGGCATGAAGAAAATCAATCTGGCTCACGGAATCGATATGCCCATCATGGATGCCGTCTACAATATGCTTTATAACGGCGTATCGCCCGTAACCGAAGCCAAAAACCTGATAGACAAGCTAAAATAATATCTCATTCCCGTAAATCTCTGTACAATGATTCGCTTACACATCGAAAAAGCTTTTGGAACCGATGCATCTGCACAAGTGTCCAAAAACAAGAAAGCGGTTGCTGAAGCCCTCGGCAACCTCTACGCAAAAAAGGGCAAAGGGAACGATTTCATGGGTTGGGTTAACCTTCCCGGACGGGTCTCGGAAAGTGAACTTGCCTCGATCGAAGAGAGTGCCGCTTTTTTTAAGCAACACGTCGAGATAGTGGTTGTAGTGGGTATCGGTGGCAGTTATCTGGGTGCCAAAGCAGCCCTGGAAGCCCTCTCGGGCAACTTTTCTGCCTGGCAGCCAACCCCCGGAGCACCTGCCATTCTCTTTGCCGGACAAAACCTGAGCGAAGATTATATGGCCGAGTTGCTCGATCTGCTGAGTACTAAAAAGTACGGTATTGTGGTTATCTCAAAATCGGGCACAACCACCGAACCGGCTGTAGCCTTCCGGATTTTGAAAAACCATCTTGAATCGAAAGTGGGTAAGGAAGAGGCCAAAGCACTTATTGTGGCAGTAACCGATGCCAATAGAGGTGCCATGAAACAGCTGGCTACCCGCGAAGGCTACAAAACCTTTGTGATTCCCGACGATGTGGGCGGGAGATTCTCGGTACTTACCCCTGTTGGATTGCTTCCCATTGCTGCAGCGGGATTCAACATCCGCGAGATGTTGCAGGGCGCTATCGACATGGAGAAGGCCACTGCTCCGGAAGTACCCTTCGAACAGAATATTGCCGCACAATACGCCTCTGCCCGGTTCGAACTATACAAAGCCGGAAAGACCGTGGAGATTCTGGCAGGCTACAACCCTAAACTGGTCTATGTAGCAGAGTGGTGGAAGCAGCTCTATGGTGAGAGCGAAGGAAAAGAGCATAAAGGCATATTCCCAGCCAGCGTAACCTTCACTGCCGATCTTCACTCAATGGGACAATATATTCAGGAGGGGCTTCGCAATCTGTTCGAGACCGTCATTTCTATCGAGAATCCCGATCGCAATATCTTGATCCCCAATGATCCCGAAAACCTGGACACCCTGAACTTTCTCTCGGGGAAAAGGATTGATCATGTAAATAAGATGGCCGAACTGGGAACCATGCTAGCCCATGTTGATGGAGGAGTACCCAACCTGCGCATTGAGCTTCCCTTGCTTAACGCTTACTACCTGGGGCAACTCTTCTACTTCTTCGAGATTGCCTGTGGAATCAGCGGGGCGCTTTTGGGTGTCAATCCCTTCGATCAGCCGGGTGTTGAGGCTTACAAGAAGAATATGTTTGCTCTGCTCGAAAAACCGGGATACGAAGAGGCCTCTGCCCAACTCAAGGCGCGCCTATAACGAAACCTGCTCGCCACTCTCGGCAAAGAGCGTAATACCCTCCTTTTCGGCAACGGCATGTCCAAGAATCGAGATATCGCCCTGCCTGAGGAGAGGCTCATACCTATCGGGAGGAACCGAAAAGAGCAGTTCATAATCCTGACCGCCATGGAGGGCAGCCACCTGGGGCGACTGATGTAATTCGGACGCAACCCGGAGGCTCTCCCCGGCGATCGGGATTTTGTGTTCATAGAGACGACAACCCACGCCCGAGGCAAGACAAAGCGCTTGTATCGCATGGGCAAGTCCTGCTGAGAGATCGGTCATTGCTGTAGGGATTAACTTTTCGGCAGCAAAATAGTCGATGATATCTTTTCGTGCAGAAGGTTTAAGTTGACGTTTAATCACATAATCATAGCCTTCGAGCGCAGGGGTAAAGGAGCTATCCTTCTCGAACAACCGCTTCTCCCGCTCCAGGACCTGAAGCCCCAGGTATGCAGCCCCCAAATCGCCCGTAACACACAAAAGATCGCCCTCCTTCATTCCACTGCGGTATACCAGACCTGCCTTATCCACCTCTCCCACAACCGACATATTGATACAGAAACCGGTAAGCGAAGGGGTAAGATCACCCCCGACCAGATCGACCCCATGCTCACCACAGGCAGCCAGAACCCCCTCGTAAAAGGTGTTGAGCCATTCGGAACTAATCTTGGCAGAGAGAGCCAATGAGACCATCAGCTGCTTTGGATGGCCGTTCATGGCATACACATCCGAAAAATTGACCACTGCAGCCTTATACCCTAAATGTTTAACCGGCACGTAGGTTAGATCGAAATGAATACCCTCAATCAGCGTATCGGTGGTTAACAACTGGAGATTACTGCCATACCGGACCACTGCAGCATCATCGCCAATACCGAAGAGAGTAGTGGCATTTAACAAGGGAGCTTTGCTACGCAGCTCCGACAAGAAACGATCGCGTTGAAAAGGGGAAGAGGAAGAAGAAAATTCACTCATAAAGGATTCTCGTTGGTAAGACAGTAAGCTATCACATAATTGTTCTGCACCCAGTATCGTAAAACAAAAGTTTCATAGATGCCCGGACCATGGTGAACACCCACAGTCTCGCCCGAGGGGTTGGGTGCAAAAGGGAGGATGGTAAGATTCTTTCTGAAATGGATGTTTTTTTTATCGCAGATTTTGTAAAGCGCCTCCTTGGCACACCAATGCACGTAGTAATGAAGGGGCCTCAAAGTGACATCATTGGTGATGTACTCACGCGGATTGATAAAATGACGCGACAATTTCTCAATGTCGTGCGAAATATATTCGAGATCAATACCTATACGCCGCTCTTTACTCAACAAAATAGAGGTATACCTATTGGAGTGAGAAATACTGATACGATGCGACCCGTCGAACATAAAAGGTTTTCGGGTGGAATCATATACAATACGGGCTCCCGGGTAGGTCATCTTTCCCAACAGCGCTCTCACGCTCAAAGACTCCAGTTTTCGCTGATCGTTCTTAAAACTGTTGAGACGCTGAATATCCGATTCAACCAGCTGAACCTGCGAATAGAGGGTGTCGAAATCCTCCGTTATTTCCCAAAGACCGAACCGGCAGTCGTTGTCGAGAAATTTATCTTCAATGAGTGGCATAGTAATTCCAAGTAATTAAGGTCTCCACCGGAGTGTTTGTACAATTCTCGCAATATCTTGCGAAAAGAAGTCTACCACAGGAGCCAGTGAATCCTGGTTCGGGGCAACCGGAAAATAGAGCGCTCCCCGCAAAAAATGGTTCACACTGTCGGTAATATAAAATTGAACGGCAGTAGCTACATTTCCCTTCACGTTAAATACCATTCCATAGGCCGCCCTGTCGGGATAAGAAAAGGGGATCTCCTCAATGGCATTAGCCTTCTGTGCGTGCGCATAGGTCATCTGGCGAGAATCGGAAATATATGTGGCCAAATTTCCCTGTAAGGGGGCATACGTCAGATAGATGGTGGCATGATAGCGGGGGAAAGAGAGATTCCACCAAGTGAACCCCGAATCGGATGCATTCACCCTCTCCATTACAGCATACCGCGGAATCTCACATAGATAGGGGGTAAGACTGTCGTACAATCGATAACTCTTCTCCGGAAGATCTATGCGCAGATAACCTGCCGGCCGTGGCGTATAACCACGGCTGCATGCGGCAACTCCCGCAACCAGGAGTATCAGCAACAGGAAATAGAGAAACAGGCGTGAAGATACCATAGAAAAGAGGCGTGAAAAGAGGAAAAATCAGGGCAGGGCAGCTACTCCCGAAAGAGCAACCACCCTACCCTCAAACAGATCAGAACGGCAAATCGTCGGGACCCTCCTGGCTTGCAGCGTCGGGAGCGTCATTGAAGCCGCCTTGTTGTTGAACCGGTTTTTCACGCGACTCAGAGGCCTCACGCGGAGAAAAAGATCCATCACTTTCGCCGTCAGGACGCTTGTCGAGCAGCTGAATCACATCGCCTAAAATCTCGGTAATGTAGCGTTTATTGCCCTCTTTATCGTCGTACGAACGGCTGCGAATTCTACCCTCAAGGTAAATGAGCGAACCCTTCCGGATATACTTTTCTGCCAGCAACGCCTGATTGCGCCACAAAACAATGTTGTGCCACTCAGTGGTACGAACGGTTTCGCCCTTTTTATCCTTGTAGAACTCGGAGGTAGCGAGCGAAAAGGTGGCATTCGCCACATTCGAATCGAAATAGCGGATATCGGGATCTTTCCCGACACGGCCTACCAAAACAACCTTATTAACCATACTATCAGTTTTAAATAGATTAAACAATGCAACAAAACTACAACTCCGGATGGTTATCCGGCACAATCGAACAAACCATTTTCGGCCAAAAACCTGTCGATTATCCCCGGAAGCGGATAATTGTCTATTTCGGCGGTCGAAACAGGCACAAAGGATGAAGTATCGAGCGAAGGCTTCTGATTGGCGAGAAGCGCATAGAAACGGATCTTGAGCGACTGGTGTGTGAGAGGATGTGTATACTCCCTGGCCAATGGCTTTACCGAGAAGTCGGCTCCGTAAACAGCACTGGGAATATCGCACACCAGAAGTTGATGGGGTGATTCCGATAGGTCGGGGTACTTCTCGATTAAGGGAAAATCGTAGAGACCCTCCCAAATATCGCCCGAAGGACGTTTGCGCATCCAGGTAGTTCCGTCGAAGATGGGAATCAGGTAGTGAAAATAGCGAATTCTCGCGGCAGCCTTGGGTTTGCGGACCGGAAGCAACATGGTGAGCTGCCGCGCATACGCAGCACAAAAGCTCGAAACAGGACAGTGAACACAATCGGGCGACTTCACACAAACAAGGGCACCCAGTTCAATCAGCGCCTGATTCGACCCCCCCGGATCTGAATCATCAATCAATTCACTGGCTGCGGAGGCGATGAGTGCTTTTCCCCGGGTTGAACCCGGAAAAAGATCAATGGCAAAAAGACGGGAAATTACACGATTCACATTTCCATCGATTGCGGCAACAGGCTCTCCAAAACAGATCGACGAAATGGCCGCAGCGGTATAGTTACCCACCCCCTTAATCTGAAGCCACTCTGAATAAGAGGAGGGCATGACACCGGCACGATTAAACCAAATATCCTTTGCAGCTGCATGCATATTTCGTGCCCGGGAATAGTAGCCCAATCCCTGCCATTGCTTTAACACCTCATCCTCTTGAGCCATTGCCAGCGAACGCACATCCGGAAACCGACGGGTAAATTCCAGATAATAGCCCATTCCCTGAGCAATACGCGTCTGCTGAAGCACAACCTCCGAAACCCATATCAGATAGGGATCGGTGGTGCTTCGCCAGGGCAAATCGCGATGATATTGCCTATACCATTGGCGCAACGCGTTTTTTAGTTGGAACATTATATAAGCACTAAATGGGAGAGAGGTCAAAAATACACCAATTGCGCCCAAAACCAAAAAGCGCGAAAAGACCAATAAAAATCCTCGTTATTTGTTGATTTGCTGAAAAATAATTAAAAAAAAGAAACCCTTTACATTTTCTATCCGGTAAAAACGATTATATTTGCAGTCCAATTTGCATATAGAACGAGCATAATCCAATATTATTGAACAACTTAATAACTTTTTCAGCTATGACAAAGGCAGACATCGTAAACGAGATTTCCAAAACTACGGGAATCGAGAAGATCACGGTTCAGAGAACAGTTGAGGCTTTCATGGAGAGCGTTATTGACGCTTTGTCTGAGAACAAGAACGTGTATCTCAGAGGATTTGGGAGCTTTATTATCAAGGAGAGAGCTCAGAAAACTGCTAGAAATATCTCGAAGAACACCACTATTATCATCCCTGCACACAATATTCCCGCTTTCAAACCTGCCAAAACGTTTGTGGGTAAAGTTAAAGCCGGCGTTAAATAAATTGCAACCTTTTTAAATTTCACCATTATGCCTAGCGGTAAAAAGAGAAAAAGACATAAAATGGCAACGCACAAGCGGAAAAAACGCTTGAGAAAGAATCGCCATAAAAAGAAAAAGTAACCCCTGTCTTCTTTGAGGAATAAACCTAAAATTCTTGTGAATTTTAGGTTTATTCCTATTATGCCAGTGGTAAGCACGGTTACGTGCCATCCTTCGTCATCAAAGCATCTATTTAAAATACAAGAAGTGAGCAACGAACTGGTTATCGATGCTACAGCTTCCGAAATTTCAATTGCTCTCCTCAAAGACAAGAAACTGGTCGAAATTACTAAGGAGAAGAGCAATGTTCAGTTTTCGGTAGGTGACATCTACCTTGGAAAGGTCAAAAAGATCATGCCAGGCCTGAATGCCGTTTTCGTAGACATCGGCTACGAGAAGGATGCTTTTCTGCACTATCTGGACTTAGGCCCTCAGGTAAAATCTCTACTTAAATTTCTGGATACTGCCCTGGCAAAAAAGGGCAATACCCCTAATCTTCAAAGATTTAAGAACGAACCCGACATAGACAAAGAGGGAAAGATTTCGGATATCCTCAGTTCCGGGCAAACCATTTTGGTACAGATTGCCAAAGAGCCTATCTCTACCAAAGGGCCCCGCTTATCGTCCGAAATATCGATTGCCGGACGAAATCTGGTACTTATCCCTTTTGCCGACAAAGTTTCTGTGTCGCAAAAAATTACCTCGGCCGAAGAGCGGAACCGACTTAAAAAGTTAATCCTCAGCATAAAGCCTAAAAACTACGGTGTTATTGTACGAACCGTTGCCGAAGGAAAAAAGGTTGCCGTGCTCGACGAAGAGCTTAAGGGATTGGTCACCAAATGGGAAACTGCCTTCGATCAGATTAAAGGGGCATCCCCTCCCAAACTCTTCATCAGCGAACTCAGCCGCACTTCAGCTATCCTGCGCGATATGCTGAACGGAAGCTTTAACAACATCTACGTGAATAACGCATCTCTCTGTGAGGAGATCAAAGAGTACATCAGTACGATTGCCCCCGAGAAAGAGAAGATTGTAAAACTGCTTAACGGAGACCCTCCCATTTTTGAACGGCTGGGTATCCAAAAGCAGATTAAGGGGATGTTTGGGAAGATTGTCTCCATCAAAAACGGAGCCTATCTGGTTATAGAACATACCGAGGCACTCCACGTAATAGATGTTAACAGCGGAAACCGCTCAAAGTCAGGCTCTAACCAAGAGGTTAATGCCCTTGAGGTAAACCTCGCAGCTGCCGAACAAATTGCCAGTCAGTTACGTCTTCGCGATATGGGTGGAATCATTGTGATCGACTTTATCGATATGTACGATAACGAACACAGGCAGGTGCTCTACGACAAAATGAAAGATTTTATGTCGGAAGATCGGGCAAAACATAACATATTGCCGTTAAGCAAGTTTGGCTTAATGCAAATTACCCGTCAGCGGGTTCGGCCCGAAGTCAACATCGACAATGTAGAGAAGTGCCCGGCCTGCAAAGGGAGTGGAGAGGTTACCCCAACCATTCTCTTTGCCGATGAACTCTATCACACCCTTTCGTATATTGTATCTACCTCCAATTTAAAGAGCATAACCCTGAAACTCCACCCCATTACTGCTGCCTATATCCTTCACGGATTCCCCTCGCTGCGCTGGAAGTGGAGCTGGAAGTTGAAGTGCAGAGTTCATATCAGGCCCGATGTATCCTATTCGTTGCTTGAGAGCCGCTTCTTTGGAAAAGAGGGAGAAGAGATTCTGAATTGAACAATATGTAATAGCTGGTTGTTTCGAAGAGGGATACCCCGACAGATATTACCGTATGAGACAACGCTTACTTTTACTGTTCCTTACCCTGTTCATCACAGCCGGCTTGGCCGCTCAATCCGAAAGCCCGGTTACCTGGAAAACAACAGCCAGAACCGTTTCGGATACCGAAGGATACATTGAAATCAGGGCTACTATCGCCCCCCCGTGGCACCTCTACTCACAGGAAAAGGTAGAGGGGCCTCTTCCCACCACTTTCCGTTTTACCCCTTCCAACCACTATTCGCTGACAGGAGGGGTAGAAGAGTCGGGCAAGCCGCACACTGCCCTCGATAAGGGTTTCAATGTGATGGTAACCACCTTTTCCGATTCCGTCCTTTTCCGACAGAAAATCGCGATAAAAAGCCCGGGCAGCATCGCCATAGAAGGGGTGGTGGAGTATATGGTTTGCGACGACGAATCTTGCATGCCTCCTACCGAAGTTACCCTTCGAACCACGCTTGGAGGAGAGGCCCAAACCCCGGATCTGCCCCCCCCCGCCCAGGCAGGGAGCGGCCCGCTTTGGTCGTTTTTCCTCATTGCAGTGCTGGCCGGGTTTGCCGGAGTGCTTACCCCTTGCGTTTTCCCCATGATACCGATGACGGTCTCCTTCTTTATGCGGGGAGAGTCGAAACGGCGAGCTGTGCTTAAGGGCCTTCTCTTTGGATTATCTATCATCCTAATCTATACCGCCATTGGTGTATTGGTAGCCCTCACCCGTTCGGGTGCAGATATTGCCGGTCAATTGAGTACCCATTGGCTGCCCAATCTGCTGTTTTTTGCCCTCTTTGTCACTTTCGGGCTCTCGTTTTTGGGACTTTTCGAGATGACCCTCCCGTCGGGTTTGGCAAATTCAGTAGACCGCCAGGCCGGGAAAGGGGGCTATTCTGCCATCTTCTTTATGGCACTCACCCTGGTGATTGTCTCTTTTTCCTGCACAGGCCCCATCGTAGGCGCTATTCTGGTAGAATCGGCAAGTGGTTTGGCAATAAAGCCAATCTTGGGGATGTTTGGATTTTCAGCCGCTTTTGCACTCCCTTTTACACTTTTAGCCATCTTCCCCTCCTATCTAAGTAAATTACCCCGTTCGGGCGGTTGGATGGTAACGGTAAAGGGGGTAATGGGCCTCCTGTTGCTGGCCTTCAGCATCAAATTTATTGCTTCGGTCGATCAGGCATACCATCTGGGGCTTCTGCCACGCGAGCTGTTTCTCTCGCTTTGGATAGCCATCTCAATCATCTTGGGTATGTATCTCCTGGGAAAAATCCGGTTTCTCCACGACGACCCCTCCGATTATGTGACACCCGGAAGGTTGGTGATGGCCATTTTTGCCTTTGCCTTTGCCATATACCTGTTGCCGGGCCTTTGGGGCGCTCCACTGCAGGCGGTATCATCGCTGATTCCTCCTGCAAAAGGGTGGAGTACCACAGCCCCCACCGGGCAAACGCCGCCCGCTCAAGGATCCGGTTCGGCGCTATGCACCACGCCGAAATATGCCGATTTTCTTCAGCTTCCGCACGGACTTCAGGGCTACTTCGATTACAAAGAGGGGTTGGCCTGTGCCATAGCCCAAAACAAGCCGGTATTACTCGATTTTAAAGGCCACTTCTGTTCTAACTGCAAAAAAATGGAGGCCGAAGTCCTCTCCGACCCGGAAATCCTCTCGATTCTCAGAACCGAGCTGGTTATAGTAGGTCTCTATACCGACGACCGCACCGTTCTTCCGGAGTCGGAATGGGTCCAACCCAAAGGAGGGGGAAAAGTAAAAAAGAGTATGGGCCAAATTAATGCCGATTTGCAAATGCGTCTTTTTAAGACCAATGCACTGCCAGCCTATGTGATAGTGGCACCAGACGGCACCCTTCTTGCAGGCCCTGTGGGCTACTCTCCCGACAAAAAGGCCTTCCGGGACTTTTTAGAACAGGGGCTCTCCCGCTTTTCATCGCTCGAATAACCACCGGAAAGGAGAACTATCCTACACGGAAAGCACCACTGAGAGTTGGAAAATTTCTATTTTGACACTATTTTTGCCTCAGAAATTTCTCGCAAAGCATCGACACAATCATCTAAGAGACAAATAGTTAAAACAACCATTAAAAAACGATTAACGTATGAGTAAAATTACCGTTGTAGGAGCCGGAAATGTGGGTGCCACCTGTGCCGATGTTATTGTTCGCAGAGAACTTGCCAGTGAAGTTGTACTATTGGATATCAAGCCGGGTTTTGCCGAAGGAAAAGCACTTGATATTATGCAAACTGCCGTGTTGAACGAGTTCGATACCCGCGTAATTGGTACAACCGGCGACTACTCTCTTACCGCCGATTCGGATGTGGCCATTATCACCTCCGGGATTCCCAGAAAACCCGGAATGACCCGTGAAGAGTTAATTGGCACCAACGCCGGAATCGTGAAAAACGTGGTTGAGAATATTCTGAAATATTCGCCCAATGCTGTTGTCGTAATCATCAGCAACCCCATGGATACGATGACCTACCTTGCGCTCAAGGCCTCAGGTCTGCCCAAGAACCAAATCATCGGTATGGGCGGAATCCTCGACAGTTCGCGCTTCACCTGCTATCTGAGCCAGGCGCTCAACGCACCGGCTTCCGACATTGAAGCAACGGTTATTGGCGGTCATGGCGATACCACCATGATCCCTCTTACCCGTCTTGCCGCTTACAAAGGTATTGCCGCTTCGCAACTCTTATCGGGCGAAGAGCTCGACAAAGTTGCAGCCGACACCATGGTTGGTGGTGCTACCCTTACAAAATTGCTAGGCACTTCGGCCTGGTATGCTCCCGGAGCTGCCGGAGCAACCCTTGCCGAAGCCATTATCCGCGACCAGAAGAAGATCTTCCCCTGCTGTGTATATCTGGATGGGGAATATGGCCAGAA
This sequence comes from Bacteroidales bacterium, assembly GCA_050256115.1. Lineage (GTDB taxonomy): Bacteria > Bacteroidota > Bacteroidia > Bacteroidales > UBA4181 > JAQVSH01. Next base: position 25,136 of record JBFWIG010000001.1, read on the forward strand.
AGATATCTGTTTGGGCGTCCCTGTTGTTGTGGGCAAGAGTGGCTGGGAAAAAATTGTTGATTACTCACTCACCGCCAACGAACAGGCACTTTTCGACAAGAGCGCCGAGGCCGTCAGAAGTATGAACAGTGTGCTTAAAGAGATGAATCTGGTCTAATCGTTGCGCCGGCTACCGAACGCTCGTTATTAGGGAGTTTGTAAGCGTGGCAATACCAATCGCTCGTTGTGAGCGAGTCTATATGCGTTGCAATGCCATTCGGGGGGGGGAGCAAATCACAAAGTGTCTGCTACATGTGATTTGCTCCCACTCTTTTTATGCACCTTTGTGTAATGGAAGCCCCCTCACAGTCACCCCATTTGCAGAGAGGAAGAGCAGGCGAAGAGCACGCCTGTACCTTTCTGAGCCATAAAGGATGTCAGATTCTGGAAAGAAACTGGCGTCACCGACATCTTGAGGTAGATATTGTGGCCTGCGAGGCAGGAACACTTATATTTGTAGAGGTTAAAACCCGACAGGCGGGAGGTCTGACCGAACCCTGGCAGGCGGTAGACCTGAAAAAACAGCGCAACCTGATTCGTGCCGCCAACGCCTATATCCGACAGAAAAAGTCGTTGCTTGAGGTGCGATTCGATATTATCTCAGTATCGATAAGCAATGCTACCATAGAGATTGTCCATATACCCAACGCATTTCAACCCCGATTTTGAGTAGAGAGTGCTTCCCTTTACGCCAACCAAACCCTATCCCATGAAAAAGATCTTCGATTACTTTTTACAAGGCCTCTTATGGCTGCTCCCCTTCTCGGTGGTTATCTATCTCACCTATCAGGTATTCCTGATGGCCGACGGATTTTTGCGCGAACCCATAGAAAAGCTGGTAGGCATATCCATCCCGGGGCTGGGAATCATTGTCAGCTTTTTGTGCATAACCCTGCTGGGGTTCTTTGGGCAGACGGTACTTGCACTGCCGGTTAAGTGGTTTTTCACCAATGTGATGAACAAGGCACCCATCCTGAAAAGCATCTATAGCATGACCAAAGATTTCATGGAGGCTTTTGTAGGAAAAGAGCGAAAATTCGAATACCCGGTTGTGGTGAAGGTAAATATGATCTCGAACCTCGAGAAGATGGGATTTATCACCCAGGAAGATATGTCAAGCCTCCACCTGCCGGGCAGAGTTGCCGTCTACTTTCCGCACAGCTACAATTTTAGTGGCGAACTGTTTTTAGTACCCCGCGAACAGGTTACCCCCCTCGACATACCCTCTGGCGAAGCAATGAAATTCATTGTTTCGGGGGGTGTCTTCAAAATTGAAGGATCGGAATCGATCGATCTAAAGCCCAAAGAGTAGACCCGCAGACAACAACAGAGAGATCGGGGTCAGATCTCAGAGGAGAGGTCGAGAAATTGTGTGGCAACACCGGCCTTCTCAAGCAAATCGAGACCATCGGTATTGTGATAGCGATCGGAATAGACAACCCTCCTGATACCCGACTGAATAATCAGCTTTGCACACTCCAAACAGGGCGAAGTGGTTACATAAAGAGTAGACCCCTCACTGCTATTGTTAGACTTTGCTACCTTTGTGATAGCATTGGCCTCAGCATGAAGCACATACGGCTTTGTGACATAATGTTGATCTTCGCAAATATTCTCAAATCCGGCCGGGGTTCCATTAAAACCGTCGGAGATAATCATCTTTCCGCTCACCAATAGTGCCCCCACCTGACGTCGCTTGCAGTAGGAATTTTGGGCCCAGATTTTGGCCATTTGCAAATAACGTTTGTCGAACTGAAGCTGTTTTTCCGGCCGATCGGAGGTCTCATTCACACACATAAGGCTTACATGACTAAGAAGTGATTTTGACAAAAGTAGTGATTGTATCGCTATTTTTGCGTACCATCAGCACCCCCTAATGAACAATCGGCTTCGAAAATCGTTTCTCCTGTATCAACTCATTCAACCGATTAACACTCGAATCATATGGCAGAAATTACATTTAAAGGCTCACCCGTGAAAACCGCAGGAAGCCTTCCCAAAGTGGGTAGCAAAGCCCCCGACTTTCAACTGACCTCGGCCGCTCTGGCCGACGTAACCCTGGCCGACTACGCCGGGAAACAGGTAATATTGAACATCTTTCCCAGTATCGATACCGGTGTATGCGCCGCATCGGTCCGAAAATTTAATGCAGAAGCCTCAGCACTAAAAAACACGGTTGTGCTCTGTATCTCTAAGGATCTTCCCTTTGCTGCCGGCCGTTTCTGTGCAGCCGAGGGGTTAAAAGATGTAGTTACACTCTCCGAATACAAAAACAACGGCTTTAGCAAAAACTATCCCGTTACCATCCTCGAAGGCCCCCTGGCCGCTCTCTTTTCCCGAGCGGTAGTGATTGTAGATGAAGCCGGAACCGTAATCTACACCGAGCAGGTTCCGGAGATCACACAGGAGCCGGACTACGCGAAAGCACTGGCTGCGCTGAAGCGCTGATGCGCTAAGCGCAAGTGCTCTAATGCTCTAATGCTGCGCTGGCGCGCAAATGATAAGTGTAGCAGTGTAACAATGCTCTAATGAGGGGTTGTGCGGAAGCCCAGATTCTCATTAGAGCATTTCTGCGTTATTGAAGAATTCGCGCGCCAGTGGAGCACTAGAGCACTTGAAGCGCTTTAGCGCTTCGATGCATTAGAGCACTAAACAGCAACTTTTATTTGCTTTATTGCGAAGCTCATAAGAATAATATAGCTTTGCAGACCTTTTTTGAATGTTTCACTCAGAATCCTGTAATGGAAGATAATCTCGTAATTGTTGAGTCTCCGGCCAAAGCAAAAACCATCGAAAAATTTCTTGGTAAAGATTTTCATGTCACCTCCAGTTTTGGACATATCCGCGATCTGGAGAAAAAAAACCTGGGGATAGATCTTACGAATGCCTACGAACCACAATACATTGTTCCCGAAGAGAAGAAGAAAAGGGTTGCCGAACTGAAGAAACTGGCAAAAGAGGCAAAGGTGGTGTGGCTGGCTTCCGACGAAGACCGTGAGGGAGAGGCCATTGCCTGGCATCTTTACGAAGAGTTGGGTCTGACAAGGGAGAAAACACGACGAATTGTCTTCAACGAAATTACCAAAGAGGCCATTCTGCACGCCATTAAAAACCCCAGGGATATTGATCAGGCACTGGTTAACGCCCAACAGGCACGTCGGGTGCTCGACAGACTGGTGGGGTTCGAACTCTCACCTGTTCTGTGGAAAAAGGTTCGCCCATCCCTTTCGGCAGGGCGTGTTCAATCGGTATCGGTGAGGCTGTTGGTAGATAGAGAGAGAGAAATCAGACAGTTTAAGGCCGAGTCTGCTTATAAAACTACGGCGCATTTTGCTCCGGAAAATAACTCCGAGGTAGAACTTCAAGCCGATCTCGACCGTCGGTTCGACACCAAAGAGGAGGCTCGCCTCTTCCTGAATGCCTGTATCGATGCCACCTTTCAGGTTTCAGGCGTCACTACACGGCCCGGTAAGAAATCGCCGGCGGCTCCCTTTACCACCTCAACCCTTCAGCAGGAGGCAGCCCGAAAACTGGGATTCTCGGTGGCACAAACTATGTCGGTGGCACAAAAACTCTATGAAGCGGGAAAAATCACCTACATGCGTACCGACTCGGTGAACCTCTCCGATCTGGCATTAGGGATGGCACGAAAAACCATCGAGAGTACATTCGGTGAC
>JBFWIG010000002.1:0-24014 GCA_050256115.1 Bacteroidales bacterium
TCGCGTAATTAGCCCGTCGAAGTGGTGCGAATCTATTGAGAAAAGAAACTGTCGTATCGCCTGCCCGGGGGCACTCATACCCAAGAGAATACAGAGATAGTGAACCGCCGGAGCTCCCTCCTGTTGAGGCGTCAATCCCTTGGAGAGATAAATTAGCACAACCACAAACAACAAAGGGGTTAACAATGAGAGCCATCCCCGTTTAAACCGGATCCATTTCACCACCTCAAACCACATCATTGTGCCGATACCGGAAAGCCGATCGTCCATTTTGAAACGGCTGAGCCGACCCTTCTTCACCATTCCTGTCATCTCCAGTTCGCGATAGAGATGTTTGGCCAAAGCACGGGCATAAAGCCCATACATGAGAACAGCAAGGGGAAGAAGCAGAGCCCAGAGGAGCGGTTCTCCCTGAATCATGTACATTCCCAGCTCTTTGGAGAGCTGTTGAATGGGAAGCAGAACAAGCCCGGCCACAACGGCAGTGCCCACAATCCCCAACAGCAATGCGGTTTTAGGCGTAAGACACCGAAATTCGAGTCGTACCCACATCAGCCCAAAATGGCGAATCAGTAACAAAAAGAGAAACGCCAGCCCAAAGAGCAGACACTCACTCCAGGCGTAAAACTTACTCATCTCAAAAAAGAGGTACGAAAGCAGAAAGAGCATCCAGATGAGTAACTCCTTCGAGGCAAACGACCAAGCAACCGACCAACGCACCAAAAGTCGGCGCGAAACAGGTAAGTGTCCATAGTGTAACAGGTGCGCCACGGGATTGAAAGGGGTAATCAGCCTCATCATTACCGAGCCCAGCAACATATAGACAATTAAACCGTTAAAAACCTGATAAGAGGGAATATCCGGCGCAAACATTTTGGCCATAGAACCAAAATAGTAGCCCGTAAAACAAATGTAGATCAGAAAAAAGAGGGAGCCTGTTCGGGCAAAACCTTTGGCCGTTCGATTAGAGAGAAACATCGGATCGCGCAGAATACTCAGGCGGCGATGACGATGCAAATAGGAGAGTATCGATTTCATACCATTAATCGCGTTGAAGAACGGGCGCCGGCTGGGTAATTGAATCGACCGATGTCGATGAGTGTTTGGTATGAACACGGTTGAGGAAACTCTGGTTCAGCTGGCTAATAGAGTAGACCGACACAGCCAGGAGCCACAATGCTGTGAGCAAAAGGATTATTTTACTGCTTCTTTTCATCTTTATCTGTTTTTTTACATGTACTGTATAACATCAGCCACTCCTCTCTCGAGATACTCAGCAGCTCAACAAGCCGGAAAACCCGTGGAATCTCATGTTCAACAAAACAACGGCGCAGGTAGGCATTACACCGGCTCTTTGCATCGTCGGTAAGATACTGGCCAATCCCCCTTCGGGTCACCAAAAAACCTTCGTTCTGACTATACTCATAGGCTCTGGCCACCGTGTTGGGATTAACTTCCAACTCTACGGCCAACTCGCGGACGCTCGGCAGTTTCTCGCCCGGGGTCCAGACGCCGGCCACCACCCGCTCGCAGATCCACTCAACGATCTGCAGATAAATTGCTTGGTTATCAAGAAATTCCATAATGCGGACTATACCTGTTTTTCACGAAGTAACACCCATAAAAGCGCAGCATAACATAGCGACGAGGCATACTGGATCAACACCGTACCCCAACCCCATATAGATGAAAGGAAGAGAGTGTCAGGTCCGGCGCCGGAGAACATCTCGTTCCATAGACGCTTAATCGAGAATTGAGGAGCGAACAGCTCCAAAAGTACCACAGCCAACAACGCCGCACCGTACGAAACAGCCATAAGCGTCAGCCAGGTCTTTATGAAAGCTAACCGTTTAAAATAGACCCCTCCGGCATAAAAGACAATGACATTCATAACGGTAGCAAAAAACAAAGAGGATCCGGGAAGGAATCTATTAGCAAACAAGGATTGTAGAGAAATGGGTCTTGAATATACCAGCGGGAAGAGATCGGAGAGATAAAATGCCGCGTAAAAAAGTGCCGAAAGCACCAGAACCAGTACAATTCCCACCCACAATACCACTGCCACCATACGTTCAACAGGTTTACAGGGTAAAATAAGAGCCATCAATTGGTCGGGATTCGATCGGAGGGGTTTGGCAAACCAGACGGCCATTACTGTAACCGAAAACCAAGTCACAAAATAGAGGAGAAAGTACTGGGCAACATCCGGAACGGGCTCTTCGCGCGATACCACCCACCGCAGAAAGAGAATCAACAACAATTGCGAAAGAAGCCCAAAGAGCGTGAAAATCAGGTAAGTGCGTATATGCGTAAGCAAATGCGAACGTATCAGCAGGTAGATACGATAAGGAGAACCGGACAATCTCATAACGCCATTAATTTGAGTGAGAAAAGAGGGTACGAATTTGCGAGGGATTTTGGATAGCCCCGTTAAAAAGCAGCTCGGCATCGACTGCCGACGAGACTCCGGCAGTGTTCAACGACAAAACTTTATAGCCGGGAAAGGCGGTTTCGCTGTAAAGCACGTCGCCACCCGAAGGCGCCTCACGACTTTCGGAAAAGAGCAGGCGACGGGCAATCTCCTCCGAAGAGGCATTGAGCAGGAGCTCCCTTTTATGAAAAATCATCAAACGATCTAACAAAAGGCCCAAATCGCGTACCTGTTGAGTGGCCATAACCACCGCCTGTTCGGCCGAACAGACCGAAGCCAGCATCTTCCGAAACTGTTTCTTCGAAGGAATATCCAGTCCATGGGTAGGTTCATCGAGCAACAGCAGCGGAACCCGGGATGCAAAACCGAATGCCAGCAACATCTTCTTTCGCATACCATACGACATGCGGGGAATCACCTCATGCGAAGTCATTCCGAATTCCCCAATTAACCGGCCAAAGAGTTCATGGTCGAACCCTTCATAAAAAGGGGCATAGACATCGGCATACTTTGCAATAGATAATGAGGGGAGCGAAAACTCCTCGGGAACCAGAAAGAGCTGCTTCAGATAACGTAACGGCCTGTCGCGACTCTCTACCCCATCTATTACACAACGTCCCTCTACCGGATAGCAGAGACCGGCCAACAATTTTAAGAGGGTAGACTTTCCGGAACCATTCAGCCCCAATAAAGCACAAATCTGCCCCCGTTCTATCGAGAACGAAGTGGGCGAAATTATTTCGTGGCTACGGTCATACCCGAAACGCACACGCTGGAATTCTGTCAGCATACTGTATTAGTTATCTAGTACAGTACAAACGTAATGCTTTTTTCGAGAAAAATGCAGGGTGTACAAAAAAAAATAAAAAATCAGGAATTTTTCTGCAATGACTCTGATTGCGTGAGATGTAACTGCCTGAATTTTGCCGGCGTTACTCCTTCCTCCTTTTTAAAAGCACGCAAAAAGGAGTTCAGACTGGCAAATCCGGCCTGTTCCGATACAAACAGAAGTCCGTAATTGGCAAACCGGGAATTCTTGAGCAGCGTTTTTGCATACTCCACCCGGTATCGGTTCACAAAGTCGGCAAAAGAGGTGCTCAGTTCTGAATTGATTAATCGGGATAGATAGGTACGGTTGGTGTTAAGCATAGCCGCCAAATCGGTTATACGCAAATCTTGCTTCCGGTAGATCTCCTTTTGCTCCATAAGCTCCAGTAAATGGTTCTTCAACACAGGCAACGAGCCGGGCAGAATATGAAGATTGGGTTCGTCCGACTCCGAGAGGGTTTCGTCTTTAATGATATTCACCACCGTATAGTTTTGGTGCGACCCGAGCCAGCCAACACCAAACAGAAAGGCACTGAAGAGGATACTGGGTATCACAACCGCCTGGGGATGTACCACAAAATAGGTTCTTCCAATCACACTGCAAATCAGGCTAATGGCCGAAAGAACAACGAAAGTAACCAAAATATAGCGAGTCCACTGAAGCGATCGGCCCTCCGAATGAGAGTAGAAATTAGCAATCCGATTCTGATAACGAGTAATAAGCTTAAATGTGTGCCAAACAATAGGGATCAGTTGTACACAAAAAAGTATTCTGGAGAGCAACACTACTCTTATCTGCCACATAACCAAACCGGAGGGGGAGGTATCCCACTGCTCTCTGAATCCAAACAGGTGCACGTATGCCTCCTCTTCGGCGGGAGTCATGAGCCAATTAAGAAGCCCAATGGAAAGTCCGGAGATGAGAGCCGGAAGCAAGAGCAGATATTGACGGGGTGAGAGTTGTTCATCAACTGTCAGAAGCCGCACATAGAGGTAATACATGGGGTAAACGGCCAGCGATGCAAAGTTATATATGGGATCGGCCACTGTATAAAGATGATATTGGCGCGTAAAAAAGAGGCCATGGCAGCAATAGAGCACAAAGGCCACCAACATAAAAACGCCAAGAAAAGATTTGGCCCTGTTTCGCGACGAAAAATCGAGCAACAGTGCCAGCGACCAGAAGCCGCAGACATACATAGGCAGAAAGGCAATAACCGAAAAGAGCATATTCAGCGCCGTTGTCGTGTAGGAGGTAGCAGGGGATCAAAGATACCGATTCTTTACAAGAATGCAAAACCCAAGATTGTACAATATTGTGAGATAATTGCGAATCTGGTGAACGCCTCTATGGGGAGTTAACGTATGTTTGTACAACAATACTAACCAAAAAACAACTGCTATGAGATCCCGAAACTTTCTCCTCTCTTTACTGTTTGTGGCTACGGCCGGACTCTTCGGCTGCGATGCGCTGGAAGATGCCACCACAGTGAATGTTGAAATTCCCGATTACTCGTATACCTTCACCTGCCAGACTGCCACTCCGGTAGGTATTGCCGAATTAAAAGACGCAACGCTCACCAGCTTCACAAAACGGATTACGGTTAACACCTCCGATCCCAAATTCGGCGAACTGGAAGAGTATCTCGACGAAGATATCTCTTTTCGGATAGACAATGTACAGCTGATTGCCACCTTATCCGCAACGCAGTTTACGATCACCAACCTCGAAGTAAACTCGTACGATGCCAACGGAACCACCAAAGTAGCCGGTTTTACCGAAGCTTCTATTACCAGCGGATCTACCTACTCAGCCTCGAAAATGAAAACCTTCCTACAGACCTCTCTCAATCGGATGCTCAGCACCGGAACCATTATTCTTGAGGTTAAGGGACAAACCAATCTCCCTTCAGGTACCAGCTTCCTGATTACTATGCCCGTTGAATCGACCGCCAGAGTAGAACTGTTGTAAGAAGATATGCTGCAAATTACATCTTTTGTTTTTAACGGGATGCGGTCTAACACCCATCTCTTATGGCAAAAGGGTGGTGATTGTGTAATCATTGATGCGGGATGCAACAATGATGTTGAGCGGGATGAAGTGACCCATTTCATCTCGCTCAACCATTTACACCCTCTGGCACTGCTGTTAACGCACGGCCATTTTGACCACACCATGGGAGCAGATTGGCTCTGCAATCAGTATGGCATTGATGCCTTTCTCCATTCCGACGATTTCGGGGAGCTGAAAAGTTCTTCTGCGGTTGCCGGTGTATATGGAGTACAACTTTCCGGCTCCGTTGCGCTAAATCCGAACCCCCTGTTCGATGCTGAAGAAAAAAGATTTGGCTCGATTCAACTTTCTGTACTTCATACGCCCGGGCATACACCGGGATCAGTCTGTTTTTATGAACCCTCGGAACATCTTCTCTTCTCTGGCGACACCCTAATCAGAGGAAGCCTCGGATTCTCGAACGCCGGATATGCCGAACTGCTGGAGTGCCTTAAAGAAAAGGTGCTTTCACTGCCTCCCGACACTCGAATATTTTCGGGACACGGCGCATCTACCTCCATTGAAGAGGAAGATTGCCTGAATCCATTTTTTAAAATTATGCGCAGAACAAGAAGGTAAAGCCGTTATACATCAGATACCGCTCCAGTGCCCCCCATCAACGTGAAGTACAGCACCATTCACAAATGCTGCTTCCGGACTGCAGAGAAAGGCCACAGCATCGGCCACATTCCGCGGGGTGCCTAAAGCGTTCATCGCGTTAAACCCTTTTACCTTATCCTCCATAATATTGCGAAGCATCGAGAGGGTTCCGGCATCAATACTCCCGGGCGACACACAGTTACTTCTGATCCCTTTTCGCCCGTACTCTGCCACAATGGCTTTCGAAAAGGCCTCAATATAGGCCTTCGTGCCGGCATACACCGACTGCCCGCGAAAAACCTTCGAAGCAGTTGCAGAGGAGATATGCACAAGAATTCCGTTACGGTTAATACACATGGAAGGAATCACCGCCTGACAAATGCGGGTAAAGGCCACGATGTTAACCTCGACCATTCGGTGAATCGATTCCAGACTCATCTGGGGGATTAACTCGGTGATGGTGCATGCGGCTCCATTTACCAAAATCTCCACATCATCCATTCGGGAAAGGAAACGATCGACATCCGCCTCTTTCGAAAAATCGGCCACCACTACCTCTGCCATCTTCTCCCAAGGCAGCAAAGGGTCGGGATTATGATTACAGTGCAATAGCATCGGCTTCCCCAGCAACGACAACTTCTCAACAATGGCTCGGCCAATGTCCGAACTGGCTCCGGTAATCACAATTTGTCCCATAAATTACTCCTCATATTTCTTGATAACCAGTGCCGTATTCTCACCACCGAAAGCCGAGTTAAGCTTTAACACATAACGAACCGGTAACGATAATGGCCTCTCTTTCACAACAAAGAAAGGCGCTTCAGGATCGGGCTCCGAAAAATTTATCGTAGGAAGAACCTCCTGATGCTGAATGGAATGGAGCACACCCAACAGCTCCATGGCCCCGCAAGAGGCAATCAGATGCCCTATCTGCCCCTTCATCGAAAAGACAGGAAGGCCGGCCAGTCGGTCACCAAAGACCAACTGCAGAGCCCGATACTCGGCCGGATCGTTCTTTGGAGTTCCGGTACCGTGCAGATGCAGACAATCTATCATTTCTGCACCAATCTGTGCCTCCTGCAGTGCAATCTCTATGGCTCTGGCCAATTGTCGCGCCGAAGGATCCGGATCGGTAACCGAGTAGGCATCGTTGGTAGAACCATAGCCGCAGATCTCTGCTAAAATGGTATCCCTGCGAGCCCGGTGGCTACTCTCCAACAAAAGGGCGGCAGCCCCCTCTCCCAGAACAGTGCCGTTCCTACGTCGATCGAAGGGCTTACATGCCTCGGGCGACGGAAAACCCGAAGCCATGGCACCCAGGAGATAGAAGCCTATATAGTTTATGTGCGAAATCATCGACTCAGTACCCCCGGTAAGAACGGCCCGATCCATGCCGCTTTTCAACATTCTGTACGATAAGCCAATAGCTTGAGTAGAAGCCACACAGGCCGACACAAAAAGATGACATCCGCCCTGCGCCCGATATTTCAGGGCAAGATGGTTCATCTGTTGAGCTGTTTTGTGGTGTGTTTGCAGGGGGGTTGTAGACGGCAAAAGATACTCCTTACGGGTAAAGAGTCCCTCCATATCTACATGATCTACCCCGCAACCCATGTTCATAATCAGTTCGGAAGGCGAGTAACGCGTGTCGAAACCGGTAGCAAGCCGAAGCTCCTCCAGCGCTCCGTCGAGGAACCGGATCTTTCTGTCGACATCCGGGGGGGTGCGTACCACTGCCCCCTTATGCCGAACCTCACCGGCCGCCTTCATAGGATACCCTGTTGTATCGAAATTCTGAATATCGTCTACACACCGCACGCCCCGGGCAAGTTGTTGGAGCGACTCGGCAAACGAACAGCCCAATGGCGATTGCACGCCCATACCGGTAATTACCACAGCCATACGCCTATTATTTTAAAGGTCGGAAAAAGGTGATTGCCTCGGCCAAACTTCCAAGCAGAGGATGTTGCTCCAACTCTGCAGGAAGCAGTTGCGCAAAGCCGCACTCAACAGCGCCATCGGCATAGAGCTGCCCTGCACCCATCAGAACCGGACCTTTGTATCCACACAAAAGCGCCGAATAGAGCAATCCTGAAACGGAATGGAGCATCGCCGCATTATCACCCTTCAAACCGTGTTCCATAGCCACAAAACAGTGTGTCATATTGCGCATCATCTTAAACTGCGAGAGTGGCGAAATGGTAGGCACCACATCTTCAATAAAACGGTCGGTGGCAAAGTGCGTATTACGCTCCGAGTAGGTCTTACAGGCTCCTGTATAAAACTCTACCAAAGCGGTTTCGCCCGAAGCATAAAAAAAAGGCATATCGCTCAGCACCTCCTTACCGGAGAGTAGCTCATACGCAGCCACCACAGCCGCCATAGTTTCGCGGGTATAGTACTTTACAAGTTTCCGGTGTACAACCACATCGAACACCGGAATTTCGTCGGAGGGCGAATAGCTTTTGTATACTATTTTCATTTTTCATCAACAATCTTAACCTGTTTAAAGGCCATCTCCATCAGTCTGTTGCCAGTTTTTTTCATCTCCTCGTCCATGATATCGAGAAAGGTAAAAAAGAGTTCACCCTCGGCACATAACTCCCCGTCACATACAGCCTTTACCGTAACAACGGCATATTCGTCGGGATAAAACATCTTCACATCGGCGCGATATACCAGTTGATCGCCGGGAATTACCAGTCTGCGATATTTCATACGATTCACCATAGAGAGAGCGGCCCGTTTCTGAGGTAAACCCTGCTCTTTGATACAATACTCAAAGAAGAGCCCGCTTAACTGTGCCAGACCCTCCAGAATAAGCGAACCGGGGAAGATGGGATATCCGGGGAAATGTTCATTAAACACATCATCGCTCATGGTGATGTTCTTAATCCCCTCTACATACTTTCCCGGGGCCACCTCCCGGACACGGTCTATCATATAAAATCGCATACCACCCTATTTTTGGTTCATCTTTTTCTCGATAACAGTAGCCAGGTCGGCAACGGTAAAATGTTCGTAGATATCTCTTACAGTTTGTCCGGGTTGAAAACGATCGGTCCGAAAATCGGCATTCAGTCGGTCAGCAAGTTCCCGGGTCAACTTACCGTCGGTAAGCATCTCTTCCGAAGAGTAATCTACCATGGTAATCTCCTGGATCCGGATCTTCACCCCAAAATGGGTCTCAATCACGTAGAGAATCTCCACAAAATCGATACTCTCGGCACCCAGATCATTGACCAGAGCATGCTCGGGCAAAATCTTATCGACCGAAGGAATTCCTAAAATAGGCATCAACAACTCACGCAATTTGTTTTCAACATTCATACATGCAACATATTAATTAATAGTTAATAGAGGAAATTTATACAAGGGGCCGGCCCACCGGGATAATGGCCCCGATTCTCCTTTCGGGAGGTAATTGTAACACTGCAGCCAATCTGTCGTGCGCCAACAGCGGTCCGGTCATATAACAGGCACCCAGGCCCAGTGTTTGGGCGGCCAGCAAAAGGAGCATTGACACACACGAGATAGATTGCACGGCATTATCTCTCTCCCACAACAAAATTTCGGGAGTAACCTGTTCGCGTAAGAGTGCCCTCATGGTAGGAGCCACTCGAAATACCGGCACAAATAAGAGGGGTGCATCCCTGAAAAACTGAAAGTTCGCGGCGTACTGCAAAAAGATCTTCGAAAGTTCACTATCCATTTCGCGCGCCATAAGTTCCGTCTGTTCCGAAACCGCGAGAGCCATTGCATCGCGAACCCGGAGATCTTCTACAACAAGTACTTCCCAGTTTTTTCGACCCGAAGCAAATGGCGATGTGGAGGCAATTTTCAACATGCGTTGCACATCGGCGGGATCTACCGGAAAGGGCTGAAATTTACGACAACTCCTTCTGGCTTCGCAGATAGAAAGTAGTTCATTATAAAAAACATCCGGCATCTCAGCATGTAATGGCATCACCTTCTTCTTTTAAGATATAACAAAAATACGGAAAGTCCGTTAGTTACCAAAGCCATTACAGCCAGAATAGCCATTGGCACGACAACTCCCTTAAACTCCACTCCTTTTAAAATAATAGCACGCGCCCCTTCAAGCATAAACCAGATGGGATTCAAATAGCGTAACTGCTGAGCCCACTGAGGCATACTACTTAACAACGAAAACATAGTACTCATCAAAATGAGCGTTAACAGCACAAAAACAATCAGATACATAGCTTGCACCTGATTATCCGAGAGAATAGAGATAGCCAATCCCAATCCCAAAACCGACAAGAGATAAAAGGAAGAAAAGAGCAATAGCAGTCCCACCGATCCCGCCATATGCAAATCGTAAAAAAGCAGGCAAAACCCCAAACCCAGCAGCAGTTCACTCAGGCCTACCAACAAAAAGGGAAATAGTTTCCCTGCCAGATATACCAGTCGATGCATTGGGGTTACCTCCAGCTGATCGAGAATACCCTGCTCCTTTTCGTTAACCACGCTGATTGCTGCAAAACAGACCCCCAAAAGGGTAATCAGCAACACCAACAGAGAAACCAAAAAATAGATCTTACCTGCAAAGAGTCGGTTAAAGAGCATCCTGACCTCGAATACAAAACCGGGCTTTGCCGGAACAAAACAGAGCGTCTCAGAGAGATAAAAGAGATAATCCGAGGCACTTAATGTGTGCGATCCGTCAACCAGCAGTTGAAGCGAGGGCTTAAGATCGGGGAGGAGTTGCCTTTCAAAACCGGAGGGAATCACCACCGCAAGATCGGCCCGGGCACCATCCATCTCCTTCTCTGCCTCAACCACAGAAGGCATATAACTGACCGATTCGAAATAGGGCGAAACGCGAAGTGATGAGAGTAGCCGTCGGCTCAAAGGAGAATTATCCTCATCTACCACCACGGCACGGATTCGAACCAGATTCTCGAAAGCCGGCGGAATCAGACCCAAAATCACAACAGGAGCCACCCATAACAGAAAAAACAGCAACCTGTTTCTAAACAGCTGCAAAAACTCCTTTTTTATGACAGCTCCTATCATCATCGTTGCGCGTATCGGGTAGAAATGCCCCAAAAAGCAAGGCGGGCCACACGTAAAAGCGGAAGAGCCAACAACAGAAAATAACGCAGATTCACCTCAAAACCGGTGCCGCGAAAAACAATACCCCTGTATCCCTCCATAAAAGCGGTACCCGGCATAAATGCAGCCACACCTCTCAGGAGATCGGGCATACTCTGAAGAGGGAAGATAAACCCCGACAAAAAAAGATTGGGAATAAAAAGAAACAGCCAGCAAATAATCAATGCCTCCAGCTGACGGTTTACCCAAGAGGCTATCAGAAGGCCAAAGGCCATGGCATTCACAGAAAAGAGAAGACACAACGCAAAGAAAAGTGCGCTGCTGCCTGCAATAGAGACCCCAAAAAGGAGATAGCTTAAGAGCCAGACCGATCCAATATGGAAGATGGCAATGCCTAAATAGGGGATTGCCTTTGCCACAACCCAGCGAGCATTGTTAAGCGGTGCCAACACCAACAGACGTGCGGTTCCATTCTCTCTCTCCCTGATTACACTAATACTGAACATTACCGACGAAACCAACAAGAAAATAATCATCATTAACCCAGGAATAGGCATGGCTTCGCGCTTCAACTCCGGATTATAGAGAAAATTAACGGTGGCACTCTCTTTGCCGGAAAAGGCCACGAACCCCGGCTGCTCTTCATACCCATACTGTTGCACAATCTGCTTTGCCGCACTCTCCAGAGCTGTGGCAACCCGAGTATAGGAGGCATCAATAAAGAGATGAAGCGTACTATCGGGCCGACGAAACGACCCGAAACTCTCCGGAAAAACCACCACCATCTTCACCCTCTCGGTCGACAACACATTGGCTATTTGATCCGGGCTGCTCACCGAACCCACTACATGAAACTGATCGGAAGCGTCGAAACGAGCCAATAGACGTTGCGCCTCTGCACGATTGCCCTGAATAAGAGCAGCCACCCCCACCTCTTTAATTTCGAACGACAGCACAAATCCGAATATGGAGACAATCAGTGCGGGCAACGCAAACAAAATCAACATACTGCGCTTATCCCGCCAGATATGTAGCAGCTCTTTTAAAGCGATGGCTCCTATTTGTGTGCCCCTTCTCATGGTTTACGCTCCAGAAACAGATTAAGCAAATTACCCCCGGTGGCAACCCTGCGCAACGCATCGGGCGATCCCTCGTGCGCTACACGTCCCTGATCCATCACCAACAGCTTGTGACAATAGGAAGCCTCATCCAGGTAGTGCGTGGTGACCAATACCGAAACCCCCTCTCCTGCCGCCATATTAATCCGGTTCCACAAATCCCGGCGACTCACCGAATCGAGGCCACTGGTTGGTTCATCCAGAAAAAGCAAGCCGGGGCGGTGCAACATTGCCACCGAAAAGGCGAGCATCTGACGCCAGCCCGAAGGAAAATTGGCAACCACACCCCTCTCAAAGGCCTGTCGGGGCAACTGTTTCAACAGAGCCACGCCTCGTTCTACCGACTCGCCTGCCGACAAGCCGTAAAGTGCCCCAAAAAAGCGTAGATTTTCAAGAAGCGTTAAATCAGGAAAGAGCGAGAACGACTGCCCCATATACCCAATCGCCCTTTTTAACCCCTTCGATTGCCTGGCGACGTCAAATCCGGCCACGCTGGCACTGCCCGAAGTGGGTTGCAAAAGGCCGCATAACATCTTAATCAGCGTTGTTTTCCCGGCACCATTGGCCCCCAGTAATCCTACTATCTCTCCCTGCCTTACCTCGAACGAAACCTGATCGACCGCCGAAAAAGAGCCGAAACTTCGAGAAAGCCGATTCGACGATAGCATTAGCATAAGGCAGCACTTGAGGTATTCCACAATAATTTATCCATAAACACATCCTCCATCGACGGAGAGACCCAGCTGATTTCTGCCTTTTCAAATCCTTTTCGGGCGCAATAATCAACCAGCAGATGGCGCGAAAATTGAGACCCGAATACCATACGAACCGAATCGCCAAAGAGATAACAGCTCTCCGAATCGGGCATCAACTGTAGTACTTGATTCAGCTGAAAGGCCGGATATCCGGATACGGAGGCCAATTGCTTTGTAAACCCTGCCAATAATCCGGCGGGGGTATCGAAGGCAAGTTGCAAACCGTTGTGCAGAAAGAGAATATGGTTAGTATAGAGCAACTCATCCAGATAATGCGTACTGGCAATAATGGTGGTTCCTGAGGCTTGTAAGCTCTGCAACGCCTGCCAAAGCTCGTGCCGCGAGCGGGGATCGATGCCTGTGGTGGGTTCGTCCAGAAAGAGAAGCCCGGGCTGATGCACCAAGGCACAACACAACGACAATTTCTGTTTCATCCCCCCCGAAAGAAGGCCTGCCGGTCGGTTGGCAAAGGGTCTCAACCCCTCCCAGATGGGATGACCATATATATGCGTAACCGATCTGGCATAGACCGAAGCAAAAAAATCGAGATTCTCCTGTACAGTCAGATCGGCATAGAGCGAAAAACGACCCGGAAGATATCCCGAATTTTGTCGGATGGCCCTCTGTCCGGACCTTGCATCCAGCCCCATCATGCGCAATTCACCCTCGAAACGGGTATCGAGGGTGGCCAAAATATCGAACAGAGTAGACTTACCTGCCCCGTTGGCCCCCATAATTGCCAGAATCTCTCCCTTGGGAAGCGAAAAATTGACATCCTGCAAGGCGTGAATAGGCCCAAATTGCTTCGAGATATGGCTCGCTTCGATCATTCGCGTATCAGCATAGCTTCGCCGGGCATACCGGGTTTTAACAGCCCCCTGTTCTCAACCCCAATCTTAACACGATAGCGCATTTGCAACTGATTGTCTACAGACTGTACTCTACTGGGCGTGAATTCGGGCTCAACAGCCATTTGCAGAATAGTTCCCTCGAATAAGGTATCTCTTGCCTCTGACAACCCCACCCGAATCTGCACTTTCCCACCCAATTGCATAGAGGGCAAAAGGGTTGCGGGAAACCAGGCACTAAACTCCATATGCGATAGATCTACCAACTTATAGAGAGGCATGCCAATCGTCACATACTCATGTTGCTTCACAAAACTTTGCTGCACTACCCCCTCTTCAGGATTGCGGACCACACAACGACTCAACTGATCGTCGAGTATCGCCAACTGCACTTCGAGCGCCTCCACTTGCGATAAAAGCGAGGCAGAAGTGCGGTTCAACGTACTCGAAAGCGCCTGCAATTCCCTGCCAAGAAGCGCTAACTCATCGTCGATTCGTTCTATCTGCTTTTCATTAACAGAGCCTGCCTGAAGTAACTTAACCAAGCTTTCGCGCTCCCGTTGGAGTGCCCCTCTTTTCTCGCGGAGCACATCCAGTTGTGCCGGAGCATCGGGCATGGAGCGCATCAGGGCCTTTATACGGGCAGCAACCTCGGCCTTTTGCAACGAGAGGCGCACCGTATCGATTAACCCTACCACCTCATCCTTCTTCAAGCGCGTGCCCTCGGTGGCCGAAAAAGCAAGCATCTTGCCCGTACCGTCGGCCGGAACCAGCCACTCCCGGGCCTCGAAATAGCCGTACGCATCGGGCGAAGGAGCCTCCTTACACCCCCCGAAGAGAGAGGATACCGCAAACAGTAACCGGAAAACAGATGCTCTTTTCATTATTCGTCAGGTAAATTGGGTAATGAAACCAAAATGTGATCGCGCTTTAACAGCGCGCGTATCTGCTCCAGGGCATGAACCTCCTTTTGCAGTCGGGCCGACGATTCGGCATGAATAGCCGTCAGACAATCGGTAACCGTAGCCTGCCCTTGGGCAAACATAACCTCCGACTGGCGTCGCGCCTCTACCCTTTTTGCAATAATCAGACTATCCATTTTTACCATTCCGGCAAATTTCGCCGCCTCACCCTCATGCTCCTTCTCTTGCCAACGCTGCTGTTTTTCCAAATCGGAACGTTGACTATGCAATAATTCATTCTTTAAGGTAAGTAACCGCTCCTCATGCCGCAAATCGCGCCAGGCGGTGAGCGGAACCTTCACAAAGAGCCCCCCTCCCGCATAAAAATCGGGTCGGTTATCGAATAGATCGAAACCGGTTTTGCCGTAACCGGCGGTGCCAAAAAGATAGGCCTTCGGCAATACCGCTGTTTTGGCTTGTCTTAGCGAAAGCAGATTCCTTTGGCTGAGGGTTTCGAGGGTTTCGAAAGCCGGATCAACCCGCCTTTCAGGCAGCGCACCGAGAAGAGGCACCTCGAGCGATCTGCCCGAATCGGCCGGTATACCGCACATCTCGGCCAGCACTGCCCTGCAAGTACGATGATCGGCCTCAAAGGCCCCCTTTTGTAAAGCCACCTCACCCAGTGCCGCCTCTATCTCGAGAATCTCCTTTGCAAAAAGACGGCCTTCAGCAAAAAGCGCCCTGCAATCGGAGAGTTGTTTCTCAAGAAGTTCCATCTGAAGGTGCAGAATCTCGGCCCCCTTTTCTGCTAACAGTGCATGCAGAAAGAGGTCATCAACCGATTGCTCCACCCGAAACTGCGCCGCATCGGTTTCACCCCGTGCCAACGCTGTTTCACTTTCGGAGAGGGCTTTTCGAGCCTTATAGTCGCCCCCGTCGTAAATTCGCTGTGTATAAAAAAGACCGGCCTTAAACTGCTCTTTCGAAACCGGACGAAAATCGATGGCATATTCGAGCGCACTTACCGGATTGGGCACCTCATTCTGATAGGATGCCAAACCATATCCCCACAATTCGGGCCGAACCAACCGCTTAAGCAACGCGTCACGAAGCGCCTCTGCCTTTTGGAAAACCTCATTCTGTTGCCTGCCCGAAAGATTCGATTGTGCCATACGACGGCAATCGATAAGTCGGAGAGGCTGCTGGGCATTCAGTGCGCCAAACCCCAACAGCCATATACAACACACTCCGTGAAGCACCCACCTCATACCCCAATCTTTAAGCTGGATAAAGGTACCTTTTTAGTAAGAAACCGTGCGATACAAATTGTACAAACCCTGTTTCATATCGTAAAAAATCCCATTTCTTACGATATGGCAGATGTAATATAAGTTTTTCTGCACGATTATTCATTTTCAGCGAATATCTTTGGGTGAGATTCTGCAGAATGTTTCACTAAAAACTATCTAACCATGAAAAAAATCTCGCTGCTTCTATTAGGTGTATTACTCTCTTTCGGCATGGCAAATGCCCAGTCGGAACCTATCGCAAAAGGGACCTATGTCTTGAATCCGCAGGTACTCAACCTGGGCTTCCAAAGCATCTCCGTTAAAGATGCCGATGACGGAATCACCCAATTTGGTTTGGGCTTTGGCGGCGGCTATGCCGTAATGGATAATCTCCTTATTAACGGTCAATTGTCGTTTCAACATCTCAATCTAAAACCGATGGACGCTAAGTTCACCCTGTTGGCTATCGGTGCAGGAGCTCGTTACTACTTCCCCGGCAACTTCTTTGGAGGGGTTGGATTGATGATGACCGATGTTAAAGTAAAAAGCGACGGTGATGACGTTGATACCGGAACCAATTTCGTCGAACTACGTGCCGATTTGGGATATGCCTACTACCTTACCCCTAACATGGCTCTCGAACCTTTTATCAGCTATGGTTCGAAAATTGCCGGCGGTGATATCGACGATATGGGTGATTTCTCTTACAGCCGTTTCTCATTGAATCTTGGCGTAAGCATCTTCTTCTAAGCCCTTCAGCGCAACCTCTTGCGCTTCAAGACAGCGTGTTCTCAAGCCGGGCAACTCTTCACAGATTGGCCCGGCTTTTGGGAACACGCTTTTTTTATATCCTGCAAAACCGTATCTTCAACCCCAACATAATAGAAATCAACTACGCTAACACCATGATACGATTTGGATGGCTTCTTTGTATGCTTCTACTGGTTCAATGCAGCGAAAAACAACCCCAAAAACAAGCGTCCGACACCCTCTTTCAAACCTCAACCATCAATGCCCTTCTTGCCGGTGTATACGACGGTGAGCTCTCTTTGGGTACCCTGAGCAGCAAGGGCGATTTCGGAATAGGCACCTTTCACCAACTTGATGGAGAGATGGTAGTTTCCGATGGTCTCTTCTATCAGATTCGATACGATGGCAAAGTAAACCTCGTCGACACTTCACTAACCACCCCTTTTGCCTGCATCACCCCATTCGAGACCGACTATCAATTCGCGGCCGACAGCAGCATGACCTTTGCCCAACTCACCCGGTATATCGATGGCCGTCTCCCATCGCTGAATGCCCCTTTTGCAATCCGAATTACAGGAACCTTTGCCTGGATAGTGGCCCGAAGCGTTCCCCCACAACAAAAACCCTACCCCCAACTTACCGAAGTGGCAGCCAATCAACCTACCTTCCGGTACGAATCGATCGAGGGCGACTTAATCGGATTTCGGCTGCCTCCCTTCGTAGCGGGATTAAATGTTCCGGGGTATCACTTTCACTTTCTCTCGGCCGACCGCACAAAGGGAGGACATCTTCTCGATTGCCAAATTCAGAAGGGAACGATTGCCGTGGACGAAACCTTCAATCTTGAAGTGGCACTGCTTAACCGCAGCGACTTCCTGGAACTCGATCTGAGTGGCGACAAAAGCGAAGAACTGAAAAAAGTGGAATAATCTGCACCTTCCGGAGCGACTCTTTCTGTTACCCCCTTAACAACGCCAACAACTTTTTTACAGCCGCATCGGCCGTAGGTTCCTCTTGTAACAAAGAGACAAAACGGCTTCCCACAATAGCGCCCGACGAATTGGCCAACGCTGCATCGAACGTAGTACGGTTAGAAATGCCGAACCCGATTAACGTTCTGTTTTGCAAACCCATGGCAGCAATCCGCGAGAAATAGTGCAGATTTTCATCACTGAAACGATCCTTTGCTCCGGTAGTCGATGCCGAAGAGACCATATAGATAAACCCGCCGGTATGCGCATCGATCATCCGGATCCGCTCATCGGATGTCTCAGGTGTGATGAGCATAATCATCTTCAGATGATACCTCTGTGCAATAGCGCGATAATTAGCCATATAATCGTGAAACGGGAGATCCGGAATAATTACCCCATCCACACCAACCCGTTGGCACTCCGAACAGAACGATTCAAACCCAAACTGCAAAATGGGATTTAGGTATCCCATTAATAATAGAGGCATAGTAACCGATTCACGCACCCTCTCCAATTGCCCGAACAACCGTCTCAACGTCATTCCGTTACGCAACGCAACCGTACTACTGGCCTGAATCACAGGCCCATCGGCCATCGGATCCGAAAAAGGAATACCAATCTCGGCCATATCAATCCCATTCGCCTGCAAAGCAGCCAAAATCTCAGGCGTACTCTCAACCTCAGGAAACCCGGCTGTAAAAAAGAGCGAAAGCACATTCCGCGATTTCTGCTCAAACAACAAATCAATTCTATTATCCATAACACCAGGTATATATAAATCAAACAATACTAATAATTTAACAGTAATGGCTCCGATAAAATGATTAATGGTGAATGGTGAATGGTGAATGCGCTACGCGCCAGTGCTCTAGTGCTCTAGTGCTGCGCTGCGTGCGCCAATTATCACATCATCACATCATCACATCATCACATCATTTCCCGAACAAACGCAGCAACCATCCCAAGATTTTTCTCCCCCGGCGCCACTTCGAATCTGCTGTTTAGGTCGATTCCGGCAAAGCGGGTATGCCGAAACTGTTTAATCCGGTTGGCGTCGAGCGGCGAAATGCCACCACTCAGGAAAAAAGGAAGCGAACCGCAGTACTGCTCCAGGATGGCCCAATCAAACTGTCGGCCGGTTCCGCCTGCCTGCGCCGAAGGGGTATCGAAAAGAAGGTAGTCGCAATAAGGCATGTAAGGTTCCGTAACCGAAAAACCAGCATCGGCAGGCGCAGCAAAGGCCTTAATCACCTCCAGACGCTCCGCCCGAAGCTGTTGACAAAGAGAGGGAGGCTCTGCACCATGCAGTTGCACCGCATGTAACCCGAAGCGGGTTACATGCTCCATAATGGTTGCAAACGGAGTATTCATAAACACCCCTACACGACGAATGCCCGGGGGCACCAACTGCATCGTTTCGGGGGCGAGCAACATAGCATTTCTCGGCGATTGCTCCACAAAAATAAACCCCATATACTGGATGGGAAGCTTCGCCAAAGCCCAGATATTCTCCGGATTTCGCATTCCGCACACCTTAATTTTCAGTTCCATACCTGATCTGATTAGGTAAGTTGCATGATAAACGCAGCCAGAGCAGCACCGGGGTCGGCCTCTTTCATAAAGGTTTCGCCCATCAGAAAACCTTTGTATCCCACTTGCTGCAAACGCTTTACCGTATGGGCATCGGAGAGTCCGCTCTCGGAAATTTTCAGAAAACAATCGGGAATTTTATCAGCTAACTGAATCGACGTCTCCACCGAAACCTCGAACGATCCCAAATCACGATTGTTAACCCCCACCACATCCACATCGTCGCAGAGAGAGGCCAGTTCCGCCTCGGAATGAATCTCCAGCAACACCTCCATCGAGAGCGAATGAGCCAGTGAGGCCAACTGCCTGACCTCGTTGGGCGAAAGTGCTGCTGCAATCAGCAAAATCACATCGGCACCCAACGCCTTACTTTGGCAAACTTGCAGCGGATCTACAATAAAGTCCTTGCGCAATAAAGGTAATCCGGCAATCGACCGGGCAGCCATCAAATCCTGACCGGAGCCCCCAAAATGGGGTCCATCGGTGAGCACCGAAACCGCAGCAGCGCCGGCTGCCTGATAACCTTTAACCACAGAAACAGCCTCTGCCTCCTTGAAAATCCACCCTTTAGAAGGCGATTTTCGTTTACATTCAGCAATAATCCCCGTGGTCGAACGTCGGATCGCATCCGAAAAGGAGATAGAAGTCCGCGAAGCAAAAGGACCATACAAGGAGGCTTCGCAAAGAAAATCACAGTGTCCGCAGGGCGGGTTCGCCTCCTTTAGACGAGCCACCTCTTGCCGTTTTTCCGCAATAATGGTATCTAAAATAGTCATAGAATCTACGAATTACAGTCAATAAAAAGTTTTAGCCGTTGGAGAGCGCGGCCCGATTCGATCGATTCCCGTGCCTCTGCCAAACATTGCTCCAGCGAATGGTGGGGCATCAGCGTCCGAATGGCAAAAGCCGCATTTGCAATTACACACTCGGTTTGCGCCCGGGTGGCCGTTCCACCCAATACAGCATCGAAAATTTGTGCTGCCGCCTGGAGGGTATCGCCACCCCACAAATCGTCGTGAGTACAGCGCGAAAGGCCTATCATCTCGGGGGTATACAGCTCTTCACCCTTATTGCTGACCACCTTAAAATCGCCGGTCAACGAAATCTCATCATAGCCGTCCAGACTGTGCACCACAACAAACGCGGTTCCGGTTTGCTGAAATGTGTAGGCATACAATCGCGCCAACTTCAGATTATAGACTCCGAGCAGTTGGTGTTTGGGCTTTACCGGATTTACCAAAGGACCCAGCATATTAAAGAAGGTTCTTACCCCCAGTGCCTTTCTCACCCCGGCCACCTTTTTCAATGCCGGATTAAACAGAGGGGCATGCAGATAGGCCATATTGGCCTGATCGAGCGAACGCCGCAAATGTTCGGCATTATCGGAGAACTTCACCCCATGCTGCTCCATCACATTCGAAGCGCCACTCAGCGTAGAGGCACCGTAATTTCCATGTTTCACCACCTTATAGCCGGCACCTGCCACCACAAAAGCTGCAGCTGTCGAGATATTAAAGGTGTTTTTATTATCGCCACCGGTGCCCACAATATCGATGGGCGTATATTCCGAAAAATCGAGCGAAAGGCTGGTTTCTAATAGTGCCTCTCGGAAACCGGCCAACTCCTCTACCGAGATACTCCGCATCAGGAATACCGTAATAAAGGCAGCTATCTGGTTATCGTTAAACCGACCTTCGGCAATATTCAGCAAAATATCGTGTGCCTCCTTACGGGAAAGATACTGATGTTCAAATAATCTGTATAACTCCTCTTTCATAGTACTAACTGTTTATCTGTATGATTACTTTCGGTTACCGGCTGCTCCTGAACTGCATTAGCGGAGAGCCAATTTTGCATCATCCTTGCCCCCAGGGGGGTAAGAACCGACTCGGGATGGAACTGAATCCCATGCACATCGTGCTGCTTATGTCGCAAAGCCATAATCGACCCGGTCTCGTCGATGGCAGTCACCTCAAGCTCTGCAGGAAAATGATGGTTAGCAACAATCCAGGAGTGATACCTACCGGCTTCGAAGCGCGAACCCAAACCTTCAAAGAGTATATGCGGCTTCACCACTTGCACCGGAGTAGCCACACCGTGAAAAACATCCTTCAAGTTTAGCAGTTTGGCTCCAAACACCTCAGCAATAGCCTGATGCCCCAAACAGACCCCCAACATGGGAATAGTAGAAGCATACCGGGAAATAATCTGTGTAAGCAGTCCCGCTTCGGAAGGA
Source organism: Bacteroidales bacterium (assembly GCA_050256115.1). Classification (GTDB taxonomy): domain Bacteria; phylum Bacteroidota; class Bacteroidia; order Bacteroidales; family UBA4181; genus JAQVSH01. Next base: position 21,454 of record JBFWIG010000002.1, read on the forward strand.
ATCCCGGGTCCGGGCGACAAAATAATCCTATCGAAAGCCGAAATCTCGTCGAGCCGAATGGCATCATTCCTGAAAACTTCAATATTTCGATACCCCAACTCCCTTACTAAATGATAGAGGTTATAGGTAAAAGAGTCGTAATTGTCTAGTAATAAAATAGGCTTGTTCATAGTATTCAATTTTTTAGGGTCGAGGCCAGATCGATGGCACTCTTTAGGGCACCCAACTTATTATTCACCTCTTGTAACTCTGTGGCAGGATCGGACTTCGAAACAATCCCGGCACCCGCCTGATACGAAAGGGTATTTCCTTTGCTCACAAACGATCGAATGGTAATGGCCTGGTTCAGATCTCCATTCAAACCCACATACCCGATACAACCGCCATAGGCACCCCTATCGTGGGGTTCCAGCTCCGAAATCAGCTGCATAGCACGCACCTTTGGCGCCCCCGAAAGCGTTCCTGCCGGAAAGGTGTCGGCAAACACCTTCAAACGGTTCACCTGATCGGGCAATTTTCCCACCACGCGCGAAACCAAATGAATTACATGCGAATAGTACTGTACCTCTCTAAAGAAATCGATCTGCACATTGGTGGCATTCCGGCTCAAATCGTTGCGGGCCAGATCTACTAACATCACATGTTCTGCGTTCTCCTTAGGATCCTGCAATAACCTCTCTGTCTGCTCTTTATCCTTTACATCATCGCCTGTTCTGCGAAATGTTCCGGCAATAGGGTCGATATAAGCACGTGAACCATCAATCCGACAATGGGTTTCGGGCGACGAACCGAAAATCCGGAAAGAACCAAAGTCAAAATAGAAGAGATAGGGCGACGGATTGATAGAGCGTAGAGCGCGATACACTTTAAAATCGTCGCCGCTATAATCCTGCATAAAACAGCGAGAGAGTACAATCTGGAACACATCACCACGCATACAGTGGGCAATTCCCTGCTTCACTATCGCCTTATAATCTTCGTCCGACTGTGTAGAGCGCTCACTACCTTTCAGCACAAAGTCGTACGAAGCATAGTCGCGATTTTCCAGCAACGCCTTAATGCGCTGAATAGAAGAGGACTCTCCTTCGAACAGATGTTCAACAATGGTCAGCTCATTCCTAAAATGGTCTACAACAATAATATATCGATAAAAGTTATAGATCATGTCGGGTATCGAACTGGCTTCTGTGGCTTTTCCGGCCGAAGCAACCGGTTCAAAGTAACGTACTGTATTATAGGAGGTATAGCCAAAGAGCCCACACACACGCATCGATTCTTCGGGGGTTGCATGATGGAAACATCCCAGAAAATCACGAAAGCGATCCATCACATGGATAGAAGCCACTAGTGGGTCAACTTTTCGGGTTCCGTCGGGAAAAGATTGTTCTATCTCTCCGCCCCGCAACACAAAACGGGCCAACGGATCGATACCAATAAACGAAAAACTATTCTCTGCCCCATGAAAATCGGAGCTCTCCAACAAAACCGATTCCGAGAATACATCCCTCATTTTTAAATAGATACCCACTGGCGTCTGCAAATCGGCCAACATTTTTTGCGAAACAGATCTAAATGTGTACTTCATGATATTATCGGTTTAACGGGTTCATTACTGACATATAGGTGTCCATATCCTTATCGCCTCTTCCCGAAAGCGTTACAACCACCACATCCGAAGGGGAAAAGTGATGTTTGCGCAATGCACCCAAAGCATGAGCCGACTCGAGCGCGGGAATAATCCCCTCCAGGCGTGTGAGATTGAAAGCCGCATCCATAGCCTCACCATCGCTTATAGGAAGCACTGCCGCACGGCCCGATCGGGAGAGATGGGCATGTAACGGACCGATACCCGGATAATCGAGCCCGGCCGATACCGAATAGGGCTCCTCAATCTGCCCGTCGGCATCTTGCATCACCAGCGTTCGACTGCCATGGATAATGCCCACACGGCCCAGATGAATCGTAGCAGCCGAACGGCCACTGGCCAATCCCTCGCCTGCTGCCTCGGCCAATAGAATCTGCACCCGCTCCTCATCGAGATAGGGATAGATGGTACCTGCGGCATTACTGCCCCCTCCCACGCATGCCACCAAATAATCGGGATAACTGCGTCCCTCTTTCTCCAACAACTGTTCCTGCATTTCGCGACCTATCACCGATTGTAACCGGGCCACCAAATCGGGATAGGGATGAGGGCCAACTGTGGACCCAATAATGTAGAAGGTATCGGAGGGATGCGAACACCAGTCGCGTATGGCCTCGTTAGTGGCATCCTTGAGCGTCATATTGCCCGATGTAACAGGCAACACATTGGCTCCCAGCATCTCCATCTTCTGCACATTGATATGCTGCCTCTCTACATCGGTTTTTCCCATATAGACCACACACTCCATATTCATGAGGGCACAAACCGTTGCAGTAGCCACCCCATGTTGTCCGGCACCGGTTTCGGCAATAATTCGCCGTTTACCCATGCGACGTGCCAGAAGGATCTGCCCAATGGTATTGTTAATTTTCTGAGCCCCGGTATGGTTGAGATCTTCCCTTTTCAGATAGACCTT
>JBFWIG010000003.1:0-23547 GCA_050256115.1 Bacteroidales bacterium
AACTTTTTGTTTTCTTTAGCTAGCTGTGAAGGGATGCTTTGCCATACCATCCGGATACGAGGGACTGTTTCATTGGGCGCATGTTTCGAAAAATCGGCCTCGTACGAATGGAGTATGCGGTTCTGTATATGGCGAACCAACTGCCAGTCGCCGGTTTCTGCAAATGCGTTGACCACTTCGGGCATCCCTCCGATATAGATATAATAGCGGAGGTAGTTGATTAATTTCTCAGAAAATAGAGCGATTACATCCCATTTCCTCGCCCTTAGCGCCTCGGCCAGCCCAGACTCATTTATTGATAGCAGAAACTCGTGAAACGAAAGGGGTCGTAAATCCAGAAAGTCGACTTTTCCCACCGGAAACGACACCCCGCCGTGCAAACCCATGCCCAACAATGACCCGGCAGCAATAATGTGGTATTCAGGTGCATTTTCGCAGAAATATTTAAGGGAGGTCACTCCGCGTTCGGCCGACTGAATTTCATCGAATACAATTAGCGTATCCTCGGCCGATATTGTGGTTTTCGCATGAATTTGGAGTGCCGCTATGATCCGTTCAATAGAAAAGTCGGTGGAGAATATATGTTGTAAAACCGGGGTCTCTTCGAAATTCACATACACTGTTTGGGCATACGAGGTGCGCCCAAATTCTTTAAGAAGCCAAGTTTTGCCCACCTGACGCGCCCCCCTTACGATTAGTGGTTTTCGATATTTATCCTCTTTCCATCTCTGTAAACGGACAATCGCTTCTCTATACATATACGTTCCTTAATGAATAGTGATGCAATAATACACTTTTTGCGTGTAAAAAGTGTGTGCTGAATACACTTTTTACACGCAAAAAGTGTATTATTGATACAATTTCTTCAAGATAAGTCAATGCCGCCTGCTACTCCGTCAAAAAAGCATCCAGCGCTTTGGTGGGGCGGCCGTCTTCGCCCCAGGCACTGAGGGCGTAGCGGCTCCAGCTTCGGGCGCCCTGGGGTTCCCAGTAGATGACGCCCAGCCCTTTGCCGTCGGGTACCGCTTTTACCTTTTTGATCACGGCCACCAGCATATCGTAGGTGTTTTGGGGCTGGGTATCTTCGCCTCCCACCTCAACCACCATCACCTCTTTGCCGTAGCGGGCCACCATGTTGTTCATGTTGTTGCCCAGATCATCGATCGAGAGCGTGTAGTCGGGTTTTCCCGGCAGCCAGTAGGGATAGTACGAGAGGCCGATGATGTCGTATTTGGCACCATGCTTTTGCGCGTTGTCGAACCAGGTTCTGAAGCGTTGGCTGTTGTTGCCCTGGTCGATGTGCAAAATCACCTTCGATTTTGGACTCACCGCTTTAATGGCATCGTACCCCTTGTTGATGAGCTGCGCAAGCTGCGGCCAGTTGGCCACGCTCCCTTCGGGATAGATCATCCCTCCCGGGGTTTCGTTACCCACCTGTACCCATTCGGGGTAGATCCCTTTGGCCTTGAGGGCCGACATCACCTCGAAGGTGTAATCATACACATCTTGAAGCAGTTGCGGAAAGTCGTGACCCTCCCAGGCTGCCGGTTTCTTCTGTTTTCCGGGATCGGCCCAGCTGTCGGAGTAGTGAAAATTGATCATCACCTTCATGCCATATTTGCGGGCACGAAGAGCCATTTCTACGGTCTCCTCTTTGCTGCAATGGCCACTGGCTCTGTTCTGCGAAGGGTTTACCCATGTGCGCAGCCGGATGGTATTCATGCCGTGATCTTTCAGAATCTTAAAGCAATCCTCCTCCACGCCGTTGTCGTTATAGAATTTATAGCCGGTGGCCTCCATTTGCGGCAGCCAACTGATATCGCCCCCTTTGGCAAAATCATCTTTGGCGTTCCATCCCGAAAGCGTTTTCAGGGTGCAACAGCCCGGGCAGATCAGGCCCGCAAATAAAATAATGAGGAAGAGGTTCTTCATGACAGAAGGATTAAATAGTGAGGAGATAGTAGATACGTTATTCAAAACTATCATTTTTTTCGGAAGCTGGTTGGCGCCTCGAGCGTAATGTACACCGGCTCGTTGCGACGGCACCGGAGCACTCCCTCCTCATAGAAGAGTTCGGCCACCTGAAGCGAGCTTCTTCGCGAGGCGGTCTGGCGGCTCATGTTGCTATCCTGCTCCCTGCCCGGATGGGTAAAGTAGAACACAAAAGCCCTGTTGCCCGAAACCACCACATCGCAATGTTGCCCCTTTGCCTTGTCGTCGGGGCCGATACCGGCTGTTTCGAGCAGGTTGTCCGGCTGCCGGACCCAATTTTCCATATCGTCCGAACTGTAAGCCCCCAGACCACTCCAGTTGTCAACCAGCATCCTGTATTTACCCTTCCAGTAAAAAACCTTAGGCCCCTCACCCGCCTTATCGCCCACCACCTTTTTCCCACTGTCGGTCCAGCGGTAGAGATCGGGGCTGTCGGCATAATAGATCGATTTGCCATCCTTCTCGTTGTTGTAGTACATCCGCCAGTTTCCGTCGGGAAGTTGATAGACACAGGCATCAATACAGCGATCGGAAGAGAGTGCGAGTCGGGACTCGAATTTCCAGTCAATCAGGTTTTTGCTGGTTAAATGAACAATATGCCGTTCATGATTCCAGTCGGGAAAGATCCCCGGCACGTAGGTGAGGTACATATGGTAGGTGCCCTTGTGCTCCATCACTTCAGGCGCCCAGTGGGTATATTCCGCATCGGGCCGATAGCCTATATTGCAAGTGTCGCGGTAGCGCCAGGTGGCACCCCCGTCTACCGACTCTGCAATCCCGATGCGGGTACCGTGCACCCACTCGGTTCCACCCGGCAGATCGGCATTGGCCCTGCGGTTGGTATAGAACATAAACCATCTTTTTTCGGCCCGGTTATAGATGACCACCGGGTCGGCGGCTCCGTCGAATACCGGATCGCGATAGAGGGGCTTATCGGCCCGATTCTCTTTGATCTCTGCCTCGTAAAACTCCACCTCCACAATCCGCAACTGACCCTCCTGCTTTCCGGCATTGGGATCGCGGAAGAGATCGAGTTCGATGTTTCCGGAGAGTTCGACAATGGCATTATAGGCATCCTTTTCGGTATTTGCTCCCGTGAGGCGGATAGTAACCTCTTTCCCCTTTGCGGGGGTAACCGGGATGGTAACATACCCCAGGCTTCGCTCGGTGGTTCCTTCATAGACCACCTGTTTGCCCACCAGAATCTGAATAGGGTACTGACGCATCCGCCATCCGCTCAGTTTTAGACAGACCTCACTGATGAGGGCCTCTCTTTCGAGCCGATAGGTGATAGCTCCGGTAGCGATGTGTCCGTCGTTGGTCCACTCCGAAAGCTCGTTGTCGTCGTAACTGTGTTGCGCCGCATCGGTATTCACGGCGGCAGTTGCACCTATAATGGCAACGGGGGTTCGGGTCATTTTGAACGATGGGGTCGATGGGGTGGGGCCCCGGTCGGTATACGAGGGGAGACCTTGGCCCGGCAGCTGTTCCGAGAGCCCGTCAACCACCTGCACCGGTTTGGAGGTAACGCTTACCTGAGCGGAACGGAGCCCCTCCGAGGAGGCCGATATCGTTACCTTCCCTGCCTGGGTGAGAGAGCGGATGATCACCCGGTTTACGCCACACTCCACGGGAAGACTCTTTGCCAGAATGTAGTTATCGGGGCCCTGGGCCAAACCGCCGCGCCATTCGGCAGCTCCGCTGAGTGCAAAGTGAACCATGGCGTTCGAGGTGGGGCAGCGCATCCCTCGGGCATCGACCACCTCAACATCTACCAAAATCAGATCGGCTCCGTCGGCCGAGAATCCCTGCGGCGAGGTGTGCAGGGTGAGTTTTACGGCTGCAGGCTTCCCGGCAGTGTGCAGGCGGGCTTCGCTCAGTTTCTCGCCGGTGGCGCTGTACGAAACGGCCTCGATTTCGCCCGGCTCCCAGGCCACGTCACGGAACGAGAAGAGAAAACGATACTTCTGCTCGCCCATCCCTTTCGAAACCCCGTTCACAAAGAGTTCCACCTTTTCGCCTGCCGACACCACATGGATATCTTTTACCGTGCCCGGGGCATAGTTCCAATGGCCGATAATATGGGTTCTAAAGCGCTCCAGGTCTACCCAGCCGTCCCACATCACCCGGTGGGCCCAAAAACCATCTTTTGGGAGCCGCATAGCATCGACCTCACCGCTGCGGCGGTAGTTCTCCTCGCCCCGAAAGTGGGTGTTCGAGTCGGAAAAGACAATATTGACCCCTCCCGAACTGACCCGTTTTCCGGTGCCGGGACGCTCCCGCCAGTAGTCGAACCAACGAATTACATTCTCTATGGCGTGCGAATCCTGGTTGCGGTTGTATTCGCGGGCCGGAGCATCTTTGTAAAGTGGGCCGTCGCCATCTTTATGGTAAGGAGGGGTGTACTCATCCCAATATTTGCGAAGTCCTTCGTCGCGCGAATACTCGGTGGCAAAAAGCGGCTTCCCGGCACTCTTGTTGATATATAGCATCTCACCACCCCATTCGGCCACCTTACTGTCGAGCATCTCGCGCGAGCCAGCCGCACGGCCGCCGTAAGGGTCGAAGCGGTTGCGCAGAGCAACCATCTCAGCCATATGCGCCTCACTGATAGCCTCGTTACCACTTTCGTAGAAGATAATGCTGGGGTTATTCCGGTTGTAGATAATGGCATCGCGCATTACCTCAACCCGCTGTTCCCACTGCCTGCCGGTTACATCTTTCTCCGAATCGCCGGCCGGCATCAGTTGAATCAGCCCCACCCGGTCGGCCGACTCCACATCTTGTTTCCAGGGGGTAATGTGCATCCACCGCACCGTGTTTCCGTTGCTCTCCACCATCATGCGGTTGCTGAAGTCGCTGATCCAGGGGGGCACCGACATCCCGATGGCAGGCCACTCATTGCTGGTTCGCTGGGCGTAGCCTTTTATTTGTAAAACCCTGTCGTTTAGGTAGAACATGCCGTTTTTGAACGCGGTTTTCCGGAAACCGGTGCGAGTTGTTACCTTGTCGACCACCTTCCCGTTCACGGTGAGGGCGGTCTCAACGGTGTAAAGGTAACCGTAGCCCCAGCTCCAGAAGTGTAACCCCGAAACTCGACCGGTAGCCTTTACCACACCGGTTTCGCCCGGCCGAAGTGTTGTGGCAGGCGCTGAGAGTTGCTTTACCTGCCGTTGCTTCATATCGAAAATTCGCACCTCATACCCAAAAGTTTTCGTTGTGGCATCGTCGTTCTTCACCTCCGATTCGGCGGTAATCGTGGCCGACTTTCGCTCAATGTCGAAATCGCCGGCATACACATAAACACCGCTGGTTTGCAAGAAACTGTATAGGGGCAGGGTCTGGTACAGAGAGCCGGTAACATGCAAGAATACATTCTTTGCAATTCCGCCGTAGTTGGCATTGAAACTGGTGTGATTCCATTGAAACCCGTTGCCTGTGGCCCGTTCCAGATAGCGCCAACTGTTGTCGATCCGTAAGGCAATGACATTCTCCTCCTTATATTTCACCTTATCGGTAATGTCAATGCCAAAAGCCATCACCCCATTTTCGTGAAGTCCGATTTTCTGGCCGTTCAGGAAGATTTCGCCACCCTGACGAATGCCCTCAAACTCGATAAAGACCTTTTTACCCTCATCTTTTTTAGGCAGTCTGAAATGTTTTCGATACCAGACAATACCGGTAGTTAGCCGATTAATAGCCAGCTTAAAGGCGTCGTCTTCGTTGAAGGCGTGCGGAAGGGTAACCTGCTTCCAGTCGGCGTCGTTGAATGCAGGCTGTTCGGCTCCTTCCGGATCGCCAACATATAGCCTCCATTCCGGATTAAAATTGTATTTCTGCCGTGGGTTATCGTTTTGCGGTGCTCCATAGATTGAGTGGCAAACGGCCAGTAGCATCAGGATGAAGATGAGGAGACTCTTTTTCATGTGCGAGGGTTTATGCTTGTAAAAGTAACCATCGGGGTGAAACAATAAAAGAGATCTTTAGGCTATCTTTGCCGTAAAGGAGCAGTATCATGAAAAAGAAGGAGGTAACCACCCCGCAGCAGAAGAGAATGGCCCGTTTTGCAAAGGCATTAGGACATCCGGTGCGGCTATTTGTTTTGGAGCGATTGGCAAACCAGGCCTGCTGCTACAGCGGCGACCTTACCGACGAGCTGCCTATTGCTAAGTCGACCCTCTCGCAACACCTGAAGGAGCTCAAGGAGGCGGGGCTCATTCAGGGCGAGATTGAAGCACCCCGGATTCGGTACTGCATTAACCGGGCTAATTGGGAGGAGGCACGGTTGCTTTTCGGCCAATTTTTCGGCACTTCGTTATCGAGCGGTTCCGCGTCGGGCAGAGATGGCTCTTCTTGCAGTGAACCCCTTGCCGATTAATGAGATGCATTCCCACCCCTCTCCCCACAGGGTGGTGATTGCCGACACCCACTTTCTGACCTCCGAAGGGGTTCTCTCTCTCCTCTCATCACAGTCTCAATACGTGGTAGCGGGCAGTGCTACCAACCGACAGGAGCTCTATCGGTTGCTTCGTGATGAGCCCGGCTACCTGCTCATTACCGATCCGGCCACCTTCGATTACCGGGGAACCGATTCGTTGAAAATCCTGAAAGAGCTCTTCCCGAAAGTAGAGATAATGCTCTTAACCAATACTTTCGAGGCCTCCGATCTTTTGGCCTATATTCAACTCGGAATCCGCAACTTTTCGCTGAAAACCGGCAACCGGGGGGCGTTACTATCGGCCCTTGCGGCCGCGACAAGCGGAGCCTCCTATTTTGCCCCGGAATTATCGGCCTTGCAGCAGGAGATCGGTTTGGGCAACCCGGAAAATTCCCGCTCCGTTACGCCTGTTCCCCCCCGCGAAAATGCCCCTGCAACGCGCCATCTCCTCACCGAATCGGAGATGGAGATAGTGCGTCTGATAGCTTCGGGGCTTACCACCAAAGAGATAGCCACACGCCGGTTTCTCAGTTTTCACACTGTGAACACCCATCGCAAAAATATCTTCCGCAAACTGCAGGTGAAAAGCATCTCGGAGTTGGTTATGATGGCAGTGAAAGCCGGTTGGATCGACCCGATAGAGTATTATATCTGATGGTATGCGGAGGAGATATTTTCTACATGTCGTCCATGGAGAATCCCGAATAATCTGCGGCATACTCTTGTAAGCGGGTATGAAGCAGGTTTCTGGCTTTTTTTTGCAACACCGGTATGCTAATGTTTTCCTTGTTGCGTTTTACCTCTGCAAATAGCACGCTCTTGTTCAGATCGTCTACGGCAACTATATCAAGTTCATTCTGGTTCCCTCTTTCCCACCAGGTTCCGATTGCTGAATACCGCTTAAGGTTTACCAGGTTTTCCGTAAAATAGCGCTCCAATAGCTTTCCGCTATACATAGGGTAATCGCGTTCCACAATAGTTCGAAGGTATCCAAAGTTTCCTATCTCAACCGCGCTTTGGTATTTGTAAATGAAGCGGAACCAGAAGTTGAGGAAGTTATCTACAATCTCATACTTGATGTTTCTTGCACCGGGTTTAGAAAAGATAGGACGCACCTTTCGGATCAGGTTGAAAACGTTTTCCAACCGTTCCAGGTACCCTCCGATGCTCACTTCCAGAATAGACTCAATCTCCGATCGTGAGGTCCTGGAAGATGCAATCAACGAAAGAATCGAAAAATAGGTGGCATAATCCTTCCCAAATTCTTCAATCAGTACTGTGCGTCCCTCCTCGATAAACGATGAGTTTTCGCGGAATATTTCGTCAAGCATCTTTCCAAGGGTAAATGCCTTTTTACTGATAAAAAGTTCCACATATTTAGCAACCCCTCCTGTGAACAGATAAAATGCCAGTAGATCCTCCGGTTTATACCCGGGATGATTGTCGGCCAATATCTCTTTGAGGGTATCCACATGAAAAGGTTTCAGGTGAATACGTTCAGTAGCCCTGGCAAACAGCGGTTCCTTTGAATTCTCGAATATTTTCTTCATCAGAGAATAAATGGATCCGCAGATAATCAAGTTGATTCTGCTTTGGTCTTTATAACTGTCCCAGATATTTTGCATTTCACTGTAAACGGATGGGTTTACGGTATAAAACTCTTGGAACTCATCAATAATCAGCGAAAAGTTTCTCGTTGCTGATAAATCCATCAGGTATTGGAACAGCTCATTGAACCGGGTAAACGTTCCAAACAGTTTAACCTGTAACTTTCGCTCAATCTCTTCTTTAAACTCTTCGCAGATCAGGATTTCACTTTTTCGGGTCACAAACAGATAGAGAGCGGTATCCTCATTTTCGACCACTTTTTTTAAAAGCCTTGTCTTTCCGATGCGGCGACGTCCCACGACCACAGTCATTTGTGCCTCCTCGACCGAACGCTCCCTGATCGAAGTCAAAAACTCCAGTTCCTTTTCCCGGTTGTAAAATTTCATGATTCGGCTCTGTTTAATGCAACGGTCGTTACTGTAATGCGCATTGCGTTATTGCAAATGTACTACTTTTATTCTTCAGAAAAACAAAAGCTCCGGAAAATCACTGATTTTCCGGAGCTTTATGGGATGGCGAATCGGTGTGGGTTGTACTGGATTCGAACCAGTGACCCCTACCCTGTCAAGGTAATGCTCTAAACCAACTGAGCTAACAACCCGTTTCGGGGAGCAAATATAGCACATTTTTTCTTTTGCTCCCGGCCAAAATGGCGTACCTTCGTAAGGTTAATACTATGTTATTATGCCGAAGATTATAGAACCCCAGCTGATGCACCCGCGCGATCAGATTATCGCCGTGATTTCGCGCATTTACCGAAATGGAATGACCACCACTTCGGGAGGAAATATCTCTATTATAGACGATCAGGGCGATATATGGGTAACCCCCAGTGCCATCGATAAGGGGTCGCTCATTCCTGCCGATATTGTCTGCGTAAAACGCGACGGCTCTATTGTGGGGCGCCATAAGCCTTCGTCCGAATACCCTTTTCACAGGGCCATCTACCAGGCCAGGCCCGATCTGAAGGCGGTGATTCACGCCCATCCGCCTGCACTGGTTTCGTTTAGTATTGTGCGAACCATTCCCAATACCAACGTGATTTCGCAGGCCAAACATGTGTGCGGCCCCATTGGGTATGCCCCTTATGCGCTGCCCGGGAGCGAGCTGTTGGGCCAAAAGATTGCCGAAGAGTTTGTAAAGGGGTTTCATGCCGTTATCATGGAAAACCATGGTTGTGTGGTGGGAGGAACCGATCTGGCTGATGCCTACCAACGATTTGAGACACTCGAGTTTTCGGGCAGGACCATTCTCTATGGCAACATGATTGGCAAGGTAAACTACCTGCACGACGAAGAGATTGAACAGTTCGAGGCACAGATTCCGCACCAGCTGCCCGAGTCGAAGCGGGTAGAGCATCCTTCGGACGAACGCGAAAAGCGCGCCGAAATCTGCAATCTGGTGCACCGGGCCCTCGATCAGGGGGTGATGATCAGTTCGTACGGAACCGTTTCGACCCGCTGGCGGGGTAACGACTTTTTGATTACCCCTACCAATGTACCCCGCTGGAACCTTCAGCCCGATGATATTGTACAGATTTGTGACGGTTGCCGCGAACCGGGCAAGATGCCCAGCCGTTCGGTCTTCCTGCAGCAGCAGATCTATGCCACCTTCCCGCACGTCAACTCCATTATCCTCACACAGCCACCCTACCTGATGGCCTTTGGCGTGGCGCGCAAGCACTTTGATGTGCGTACCATTCCCGAAAGTTGGATCTTCCTGCAGGATGTGCCCCGTTTGCCCTTTGGTTCGCACTTCCAGGGCCGCACGGCAGTGCTCGATTCGCTTCGCTCCGGCATGCCGGCACTGCTTATCGAAAACGATTCGTTCCTGGTTACCGGTAACGGCCTCCTGCAAACTTTCGACCGCCTTGAGGTGGCCGAATTTAGCGCCAAATCGCTCGTAATGGGGGCCTCAATGGGCAATCTGATTCCCATAAACGATGAGCAGGTGGAGGATCTTCGCAGAGTATTCCTTTCGTAACCGCATATCTATGATAAGAAGTTTGGTTTTGGTTTGGGCAGCCCTCACGGGCTGTTCCCTTTTACAGGCACAGCTTCCTCCCGTTTTTGGAGAGCAGGCCATTGAAAAGTCGTGGAACGACTCCCGGGTGCGAACCTATATCTCGCCCAACCGCATTGTTTGGATGCAACAGGAAAATGGTGCCACCATTAGCCATAGTGAGCGGCTTGTGGCCAAAGGGTCGGGGCAGTCGGACCTTAATGCGGGAATGGCATGTGTGCTTAAGAGTACCGCCAATTCGCAGGCAGCCATCCTGCTCGACTACGGCCGCGAATTGCAGGGAGGCATTCAATTGATCACCGCTATCGACGGCCCCAACACCCCTATCCGGGTGCGAATCAGACTGGGCGAGTCGGCGCAGGAGGCCATGAGTACTATCTCGGCCGAATCTGGTGCCACCAACGACCACGCGATGCGCGATTACGAGGTTACGCTCCCCTGGCTCGGGGTATTGGAGGTGGGAAACAGCGGGTTCCGGTTTGCCCGGATAGACCTCCTCACTCCCGACGTGCCGCTCTATCTCCGCGAGGCCAACGCCATCTTTACCTATCGCGATATTCCCTACCTCGGCTCTTTTCGCAGCAGCGACGAGCGGCTCAACCAAATCTGGATGACGGGTGCCTATACGGTGCATCTGAATATGCAAGAGTATCTCTGGGACGGCATTAAGCGCGACCGACTTGTGTGGGTGGGCGACCTTCATCCGGAGGTGATGACGGTAAACACGGTGTTTGGCAATCAGGAGGTGGTGACAAAAAGCCTCGACCTGGCTCGCGACCGCACCCCCCTTCCGGGTTGGATGAATGGTATGAGTTCGTACTCTATCTGGTGGATTCTGATACACCACGACTGGTATATGTATCAGGGCAACAGGGCCTATCTGGAGGCGCAGCGTGAATATCTGAAGGGGCTTCTTGCCTTTATGCAGAGTAAGGTTGATGCTTCGGGAAAAGAGACGCTCGACGGAGGCCGATTCCTGGATTGGCCCTCGAGCGAGAATATTCCGGGTATTCATGCCGGATTGCAGGCCATGATGATTATGGGTTTCGATGCCGGAGCCCGCTTATGCGATATTCTGGGCGAAACCCAAACTGCAGAAGCCTGCAGGAAAACCGCCACGCTGATGCGCGGCTATCGCCCCGATGCCAATGGGAGTAAACAGGCGGCTGCACTCATGGCACTTGCCGGGATGATTCCAGCAGATGAGGCCAATCGTGAGGTGATAGCAGTGGGGGGCGCCAAAAACTTCTCCACCTTTTACGGCTATTACATGCTCGAGGCGCAGGCCAAAGCGGGCGATTACGCCTCGGCGGTGAGTAATATCCGTAACTACTGGGGCGCTATGCTCGACTTTGGCGCCACCACCTTCTGGGAGGATTTTAATCTGGATTGGACCCAAAACGCGGCACCCATCGACAATCTGGTGCCGGAAGGGAAGATAGACATCCACGGCAGTTACGGTGCCTACTGCTACGAGAAGTTTCGCCACAGCCTCTGTCACGGCTGGGCCTCGGGGCCCACCTCCTGGCTTTCGCGCCATGTGTTGGGATTCGAAGTGGTTGAGCCGGGATGCAAAACGGTTCGGATTGTGCCCCATCTGGCCGACCTGGATTGGGCCGAGGGCACACTGCCCACGCCCCGCGGGCTCATCAGGGTTCGTCACGAGAAACAGCCCGACGGAACCGTGAAAAGCACGATTAAGGCGCCCAAAGGCATAAAAATAGTGCGGAAGTAAAAAAAATCAAATAGCAGGATCCTTTGCTTCTCTTGCAAATGCAGGTGAAAAGGTTATTTTTGTACTAATGTGTCGACTATTATGCATTTCTAACCTTTCATTAACCCTCTTTTTTTATGAGCAAAAACACCTATAACAAAACCTACGTCTGGATTATTGCTGCGGTTGCAGCTACCGGTGGGCTGCTGTTTGGGTTCGATACCGGTGTGATTTCCGGTGCGATTCCCTTTTTGAGACAAGACATGGGCCTCGACGAAAGCCAGGTCGAAAATTTAACCGCCTTCGGTTTGATTGGTGCCGTAATTGGCGCTTTACTGAGCGGACGTATTACCGACATCTTCGGTCGTAAAAAGGTAATTTTGGTGGCTGCCGTCATTTTTGCCACGGGTGCGCTTTGGTCGGGGATTGCAGCCGACTATGATTCTCTGCTCTATTCGCGTCTCTATTTGGGTCTGGCCATTGGAGCAGCCTCCTTTGCAACCCCTCTCTACATTGCCGAGGTTTCGCCCTCAAAGTTCCGGGGTACGCTGGTATCTATGTTTCAGTTGCTCATTACCGTGGGTATTCTGGTTTCTTACCTCTCCGACAGCGCCCTGGCCGACAATGCGAATCTGTCCAGCTGGCGTCCCATGTTTTATGTAGGGGTTTTCCCGGCTTTGATTCTGCTGTTCGGGATGCTCTTTCTGCCCGAAACACCCCGGTGGTTAATGAGCAAGGGTCGTGAAGAGCAAGCGTTAAGGGTGTTGAAGAAGATTGAGGATCCCTCATCTATCGACACCTCTATGCAGATGATGCGCGACGAAATCAGCAAAGATGCCGAGCAGATGGGCTGGTCGGAGGTGTTCAAACCCTGGCTGCGTAATGCACTCATCATTGCCATGGGTATTATGTTCTTCCAGCAGTTTGTGGGTATCAACACGGTAATCTATTATAGCCCCGAGATCTTTCTGAAAGCTGGTTTCGAAGGCAATGAGGCTGCCATTTGGGCATCTGTTTCGGTGGGTGTAATCAATGTGTTGTTTACCATCCTTTCCCTCTATCTCATCGACAGCATGGGTCGCAGGAAACTCTTTTTCCTCGGCACTTCGGGCATTGTGGTTTCGCTCTTCTTCATGGGTCTCGGATTTGCCCTGCAGGCAACCCTGGGCGATATGACTAAATGGTTTTTGGTGGTTTCGATGCTCTGCTACATTGCCTTCTTTGCCATCAGCCTCGGCCCGTTAGGGTGGCTCTTCATTTCGGAGGTATTCCCGCTTAAAGTCCGCGGTGTGGGTGCTTCCATCGGTTCGCTTGCCAACTGGGGTTTCAATACCCTCGTGGTTTGGACCTTCTTTAAGATGATTAAGTACTTCAATACGCTCTTCGCGAGTGAGTCGCTGGGTGCCGCTTCGGCCTTCTGGTTCTTTGGCCTGATAGGTATTATAGCCCTCGTCTGGGGCAACAAATTCCTGCCCGAAACCAAAGGGGTTTCGCTCGAAAAGATCGAACAACACTGGCGTGACGGCAAAAAGCCCAATGAGTTGAAATAGGCTAATGCGCTTCGCGCAAGTGATTCAAATCACTTGCGCGTCAGCGCTGGTGCTCTGGTGCTTCGAAGCGCACACGCGCTTCGAGTGCTGCGCTTCGCGCAAGTGCTCTGGTGCTTCGCGTGCTTCGCTTCAAGAGCTCTAATGATTGGGTGACGTAGGGATTAGCCGTTTGGATGAACTGCCTTTGTGACATTGGAGAAGTTTGGCGGGGCCCCATCGCTCTCAATGAACGCTAAAAAGAGGAGCTGTTTGAGCAAAGCGAGTTCTCCTCTTTTAGTGAATGAGAGCGTGAATGGGTCGCAAAACTTATCATGTCGCAGAGGCAGTTACAGCCAAATAGGCGTAAGTGAATGGTTAATGCGCTTCGCACAAGTGCACTAGAGCTCTGATGAACTGGTGCTCTAGTGCATCTAAGCGCTTGCGCGCTTAGAGTGCTGCGCTTGCGCGCGGTGCTTTAATACCGAAAAATAGTTGGTGAAATAGGGGAGGGGATTGTGATGAGGTGGTGTTTGGTGGTTTTGTTGTTGGGTTTCTTTGGGTCGTCGGTTTCGATGGCGGCAGCACGTGGTGAGGGTTCTGACGGGCCTATCCGGGTGATGGTGATTACCGGGGGGCACGATTTCGATCGCGATGCTTTTTTTGGTATGTGGAACCGTATGGAGGGGATTACCTGGAAGGAGACACAACATCCTTCGGCATTTGCCCTCTTTAAACCCGAGAACCATGCTGATATTGATGTTTTTGTCTTTTACGATTCGCCAACAACAATCTCGGATGAGGCCAAGGCTGATCTAGTGCAACTGGTCCGTTCCGGGAAACCTGTGCTGTTTATGCACCATGCCCTCTGTTCGTACTCCGATTGGAGCGAGTTTCCTCAGATTATCGGTTCGCAATATGTGCGAAAGGCCTATTCCGAAGGAGGTGTCACCTATCCGCCTTCCGAGTATAAACACGATGTAAACCAGAAGATTCGGGTTTCCGGGAAGCGCCATTTCATTACACGCGGAGTTTCCGACTTCGAAATAATAGACGAAACCTACGGTAAAATGCGGATCTTTCCGGGCAATAAGGTGCTACTGGAATCGGAGTCGCCCATTGCCACCCCTCCGGTGCTTTGGACCCGCAAATATGGCAAAGGCGAGGTGGTTTCGTTTCAGCTGGGCCACGATGGCAAAGCCTTTGCCCACCCTGCCTTCCGGCAGCTCCTTCTGCAATCGGTGGAGTATGCCTATCGAAAGGGCAAACGATAATCCGACGGGCCTTGCATCATTCCGCCGGAACAATTTTTTGAACGGTCTTCAACTTTTCGTCGAACAGCACTACTATATCATCGCCGGGGCCTCCGGAGGCCCCAATCTTTACCGATATGGAACCATTGGCCGCTTTGGGTTTTCGCTTGTAATAATCAAGCTCTCTCAGCGCCTCAATCCGGCACAAGCCAATACCCCTCCTTCCATTCAGTACCTGACTTGGGTAGAGCGTGTAGTATTCGGCGGGATTCATTTGTTGTTCTGATAAATAGCGAATAACGGCCACTCTCACCGAATCGGGGAGGTGGGCGTTCAGACTGTCGGCGAGATTCATCGCCTTCATTCTTTCGATAACCACATCGTTGTTTGGCTCCCGGGTTACCACCGGCGTGGCAGCAGCCTGTGGAGATTGCGTAACCACCTTTTGTTTTCCGCACGAAACCAGTGCAATGAGTAGCAATACAATAGGGAATAAGTGACGGCTCATACGATTAAGGGATTTGTGATTCGACATTTTGGAAAGTATCATTTGCAACAATTACTGCTCTGTTTTCTGTGCTATCCCATGCAATAGCTCCGCTTTTAACCGAGAGCACCTGTTTTTCGATTTTGCCCTCTGCCGAAATGGACCAAGCCGAGGTTTCGACGCTACAGCAGATTGGGTAATCTCTCGACCTCTCCCATTCGTTAACCGGTACAGCGGCCTGCTCGACAAGCAACTTGAAGGGGGTTCGGGTACCTGTTAAGGTGTATTCCCACATATCGCCCTTTCGGCTTATGACTTTGCTATCTACAATTGTGCCTTTTGTTGTGTAAATATATAGAATCACTGCTGTCCGGTTTAATTTTCCCATAGTGGCAAGGTAGGGTAATCGGACAGACTGTTATAATTTATATTGCCACTAAAAAGTTCTTTGATAGGCGTTTTTTCAAACAAGGTTAGACCTAAGGTTTGCGTGAAGGTGTACAAACTAACGGGGAGGTCCAGCTTCTTTTTGGCGATGGCAGCCAGGAGATACGTACAGATGGCGATCCAGATCTGACAGTTCACAGCGTTTTCACTGGTACCGTAAAAGGACTTTATGCGTAAGTGTTGTTTTATCCATTTGAAGAACAACTCTATCTTCCATCTATCCCGATAGAGCTCTGCGATGGTTAAGGCCTCTTGGGAGAAGTTATTGGTCAGAAAATGGTACAGTTTTCCATCGGAAAAATCTTCGTATGTTACGATACGAAGAGCCTCCGGGTAATGTCTCTGGCTGTAAAATCCGGTTAAACGAATGGTAATGTCTTCCAAAACACCACAGATTTTGTCAACTCCACGGGATTCCACCACCTCATAGTTGATGTTGTCCTTGCTGCGGGTAATAAAGAAGGCCTGCTGCCTGTGAATCTTCTCATAGAGTCTTTTGAAGTCCGTATATCCTTTATCCATGATATAGTAGGATCCGGCTTCTATGGGCATGGAATCCAGGATATTAACATCATGTACGCAGCCGTTGGTAATGTCAACATACACAGGAATGGAGCCCCTAAGGTCCAAAAGCGTATGCATCTTCACGGCTGCTTTGGTTTTGCGAAATTTTGCCCATGGGAAAAGGCTTAGGCAAAGGTCAATCGTTGAGCTGTCCAAAGCATAAACCATGTTGTCAATATCCAGTCGAAAGTTTGGGTCATTGGCGTACAAGGGCCGAGCTTGTTTGATGAGTACTTGTGCATAATCGGCATAGATTTTCCAGCTTCGTTTCTCATTAGCTTCGGCCAATGTAGATTTGGCAGTTGCGGATCTGAGCCCGCAGTGGTAAAGCTTGGAAGAAAAGGCCGTCAAGCTATTTTCAATATCTCGAAGGCTTTCTCTTCCGGTCAACTGAGCAAAGCTCATGACAAGGAAATGATCACTGCAGGTAAACCTCCGTGCCCGGAAGTTCCCTTTGTGGCGGTTAACGCAACTCTGGAATTGATAATCGGACTTGAACATCATAAGTTGTGATAATACCGTTTTCCCTGAATGCATATTCTTGATTTTTAGGCCAAAAACAAAAATATGAAATCAAATCGACCAAGTGAAAATACCCTTGCAACTAATTGTATTTTAATGAATTATAACCAATTTAACCGTCCTTAACCGGACACTAGTGTTCTTAACAATAGAATCAATGGGTTCATTCTCGAGTTTAGATTTGATTTTTTCTACGGATGTGTGGCTTAATGAAGCATATCTCTCAATTACTATCTCTCTGGCGGTTTCTAAATTCCTCATATAGTCCGATTTTATCGCGTTATCTTCTTTTGCATCCGCTTCAGCATCATTGTTAGAAGAGAGGCAGACAAAATCAAAATCAAGCGCTTTAGAAATTAGGCGTATCGTAGATCCTCTGGGTTCTACCTCACCAGATTCAATACGTTGTAATGTCCTGACGTTTATATTACAAAGAGTTACCAGCTCCTCTTGGGTCAGTCCTTTGGTTTGTCTTACATCAAGAATTTTTAGTCCTAATTCGGGTTGCTTCATAATCAATGCATTATTGAGCAAATATGTAAATACTTAGAAATTTTCGGGTCGGTTTCTCGTGAATTTGTGCCGTCATTTTGGTGACTTTGAACGACATTTCCCCGGATTATTGTATGTAAAGCTCTCTAATTCAATGCCTTATCATAATACAGTTTGCAGCTTTTCGAGCAGATAGAATTGTTTCTCACTCTTTTCCCATTCATGTTTCATAGGTTGTACTGTTAAATTCCGTCAAGCTCTATGCGCGCAGCGCAGCATTAACACGTCTGCACGCAAGCGAATACTCGCGCTTGCGCGTATCATTCATTAATCATTCACCACTTGCTCACCGTTGCAGCATTTGCATGCTGCAACGGTGAGCATTACAGTTCCAAAAACCTGTACAGAAAGTCCGCATCAAATCCCCGGCTCATGCCAAAGCGGAAGAGTTTGGCTTTGGAGGGGGCGTCGTGGCAACCACCCAGGCTCTTTTGCTTTTTGAGCAGTTCGGTGGCCATCATCTCTTCATAGAGGGAGGTGTCGAAAGCCGAGATTGCATGGTCGATGGTTTCGGACGAAAGATGTTTGGCGTAGAGCATCTGCCGGATTTTGATTTTGCCCCACTTCTGAAAGCGGATTTTGTCGTTTACAAAGGCCTCGGCATAGCGTGTATCGTCGATATAGCGGTTCTGAGTGAGGTAGGTTAGGGCGGTAAGGCAATCGGATTCGGATAAGCCGGCATTTCGCAGTTTTTCCATGGCTTCCCATTGGCACATCTCCTTTCGGCTGCTGAGACGGGTGAGTGCCGACAGCGCCTTTTTATAGAGCAGTTTGTTTTCGGGTTCGTGTTCCATGAGGGTTCAGTTGTGTGCGCGCTATGCGGAATTCTGTTGTGTGCACTATTCGGAATCGGCTTGATTCGACGGGAGGAGCGCCGAAATAATCCGTGCTTTGCCGTTGATGTCGTTGAATGCCGAAACCTCTGTATAGCCCAATCCCGAAAGCAGGATGGCTGTTTGCGATGCCAGGGTTTCATTGATTTCAAAAAGGAGTCGGCCGCCCGGTTTCAGCCATCGGGTGGCCAGCCGGCCGATAGCCCGGTAAAAACGCAAAGGATCCGAATCGGGTACAAAGAGCGCCTTATGAGGTTCGTGCTCCACCACATTGGGCAGCATCTCTCCCTTTTGAGCCACGGTTACATAGGGGGGGTTACTTACAATCATATCGAATCGGCCGGGGGCAAGGGTCCGAAGGGCATCGGCGCTCAGATATCGGGAGTCGGACTTAGACGGGTGCGCTGGAGATTTGCAGCGGGTAACGGGGGAGTCGGGAAAGAGTGAACGGCTCAGTTTCAGAATATCGGCATGATAGAATCGTACCGAAGCGCCAAGGTTCCGGGCATTCTTGGCCGCCACCGAAAGGGCCCGTCGGCTTATTTCAACCGCGTGAACCTCTGCCTCCGGCAACTCGCGTGCCAGGGTAACGGCAATGCAACCGCTTCCGGTTCCTATATCGAGAATTTGCAGGGAATCGGGGCCACCCTTGGGCGTGGCCGTTGAGCCGGATTTCCCTTGCGCGGTAAAGGTCCGTGCTGCAATAAGAGCTCTCGCGGCCTCGATGGCCTTTTGCACCAACTCTTCGGTTTCGGGGCGGGGAATCAGCACAGAGGGCGTTACATAAAAATCGGCGCCATAAAAGGGGGCTTCGTGGGTAATGTATTGAAAAGGCACATTTTTTTTCAGTGCAAGCGCCATTTTTTCGGCCTTTTGCATTTGGGTTTTCGGTACCTTTACGGCCGCGTTTACACGGAGTTGCATTACAGGCAGTCGCGTAACATGCGATAGGATGAGCCAGGCCAGATGTTCCGCCTCCCGGGTTTCTATAGTTTGCTCCAGCTCGCGGGCGGTTCGGCTTATAAACAATCGAAGGTTCTCCTGATCCATGGTCGTTTCGTGGTTACGCATCAAAATTAGGTAAAGATCACATGACTTCTCAGGCGGCCAGTCATATTTTGTTGTCGCAAACCGTATCGCATACGCCGGAACATCTCTTCTATATGCGCAGATGCCTTCAGCTTGCGGCATTGGGTCGGGGATGGGTAGAACCCAACCCTATGGTGGGTTGTGTGATTGTGGCCAATGGTGAGGTTGTGGCCGAAGGGTACCATGCCCGTTACGGCGAAGCACATGCCGAGGCGCGTGCCATCGCTTCGGTAGCGGATAGCTCGCTTCTCTCCGCTTGTACCCTCTATGTTTCGCTCGAACCCTGTGCCCATTTTGGCAAGACCCCGCCCTGTGCCGATCTGATTATCCGTTCGGGTATCCGAAATGTAGTCATCGGATCGGTCGATCCCAATCCTAAAGTGGACGGAGGAGGCATTCGCAAACTGCAGGAGGCGGGCTGCAACGTGATATGGGGCGTAATGGAGCAAGAGTGCCGTGATTTGAATGCCCGTTTCTTCTCAAGGCATGAGAAAAAACGGCCCTATATACTGCTTAAATGGGCCCAAACGGCCGATGGATTTATGGGTAGATTGCCCGTTCCCGGCCAGAAACCTGCTCCCTTCTGGATATCATCTGCTTCGGAGCGTCGATGGACCCATAAATGGCGGGCCGAGGAGCAGGCCATTCTGGTAGGCACCGGAACGGCGATTGCCGACAATCCTTCGCTCACGGTTCGTGACTGGTCGGGTAAAAATCCCTTACGGATCGTATTCGACCGTAAGCTGGTAATCCCGCCCGACGCCTCTCTCTTTACACACGATGCTCCCACCTGGGTGGTAACCGAGCAATCGGAAGCCCCGCTGAGCCACGTTCGGTACCTTCAGGTTAAGCCCGGAACCGACTTCTGGCCTCCTCTGCTGGAGGCCTTGCAGGCCGAAAAGATCCTCTCCATTATGGTGGAGGGGGGCGCAGAGACACATGTCCGGTTGTTGGCTTTGCAATTGTGGGATGAAGCCCGTATATTTATTTCGCATTCCACCCTGGGGCAGGGCGTTTTGGCGCCCACCCTGCAAGGAACCCCTGCTTCGATGGTAGAAACCGAGACAGGCATCTTATTAGTTTACCGGAATCCGCTTCAAAATCGTCCTTTCTCAAATAGATAAGTAGTTTATGAAGAGCGTGTTGTGTATAGTATGTGTGGTTTGGATATTCGGATTGGCCTCTCTGAAGGGGCAGGATCCGGGTATCCGGCTAAAGGCAGCGCGCGACACTTTCCTAAAAGGGAAACCGCTTGTGGCGCTCTCCATGACCGACAGTCTGCTGGTTTCCGATACCATCGGCTACGAGATTCGCATGTTACGGGGCGAAATTTTCGAATCACAGGGCAACCTGGGCGGCGCGCTTAACGAATATAACCTTCTTTTGGTATCGCGGCCCGACGACGCGGTTTTGCTAAGTCGAATGGGCAAAGCCTCCTATTACAATGGCGACCGAATTCCGGCTCTCGGCCTGTTAAACAGGGCCACCCTGTCGGATCCCACCCGCCTGGAGGCATACCAAACCAAGATCAGAATTCTGATGGATCTGGGTCGAACGCAGGAGGCACTTGCGGCCAGCGATTCAACCTTATGGATGGGGGAGGATCCCGTAAGCTATTTTCTACAAGGGCAGGTTAATGAGATGTTGGGCGAACCGCAAAAGGCAGAGTGGGCCTACGTCAAGGCTATCCGGCTAAAGCCCGATTACCAGGAGGCATATAAGGCATTGATTATGCTCCAGATCAGTATGGGGAAAACGGAAGATGCTCTCTACTATGCCGACCGCATGATCGGGTTGCGGGTAGGCGACCGGGATCTGCTTCTATTTCGTTTAAATGTACTGATGTCGGCCAATCGTACCGACGATGCCATAGCTGCCATTTCGAAAATGATTGAGGCCACTCCTTCCGACAGCGCCCTTCTGCTTACCCGGGGGCGTTACTATCTGCAGGGCCGGAAGTTTGATGAGGCGCTGGCCGATTTTTCAAAGGTTTTGCCCTATAGTCCTGTAGAGGTTAATTTCTGGAAAGGGATGGCATTTAAGGAGAAGGAGCTTCTCGATTCGGCACGCAAAAGCTTTGAGGAGGTTCGATTCCGGGTAAAACCCGGTACAGTCGATACGCTCTGGATGCAGAAAGCCCGTTCGGAACTGTTCGTATTAGACCGCGAACAGGATCCTCCTACCCTCCGATTTCCCGATTTTGAGGCTAATGATCTTGCCGAGTTGTCTATTCCGGAAGCGGTCGATACGCTCCTGCTCCGGATGTCGGTGGTAGATCGCAGTGAGATTCAGTCTGTAAGGATGAACGATTCGTCGGTCTATTTTAATCCCAATCGTCGAATGGTTTTGGTGTTGCTGAAGGTTCCGGTGGCCGGCCGGGAGGGGGTAAAAATCGATGCTGCCGATGTGTACGGGAATGCGGTATCTACCTATCTTCGGTTTCTTTTTCCCGGTTCGGCTCCTGCCGATTCTATTGCGCAACCGCTTCCCGTAGAACCGCTTCCTGAGAGTGCGCTTTCGGGCGGATTAGAACCGTAATCGTACTTTCCGTGATAGCCCGTATGGCTATTTTCGCTACATTTAGCCAATTAACCGGTTAAATCAAGAAGCGTTATGGAACGACGGAATTTTCTTAAGACGGCCGCCCTGGGATCGGCCGCCCTGTTCACTTCGGTGCATACGAAGGGCATTTCGCAGGATCGCAAACTGAAATTTGGATTGATTGGTGCCGGCTGGTATGGCATGGTGATTGCGCAGGCTGCGCTAAAGGCCGGTGGCGTTGAGTTTGTAGCGGTTTGCGATGTAGACTCCGCACATCTGGATACCTCTGCCCGACAGTTGGCCTCAGCGCAGGGAAGTGAACCCCGAAAATTTGCCAACTATAAGGAGCTGCTCGATATGAAGGGGCTCGACGGGGTATTTATCGGGACGCCCCCTCATTGGCATGCACTCCAATTTATTGCTGCCTGCGAAAAGGGGCTTAACGTCTATCTCGAAAAGCCGCTCTCGTACGACATTCGCGAAGGGCTGGCCATGGTTGAGGCTGCCAAAAAGGCAGGCAATATTGTGCAGGTGGGTTTTCAGCGGCGGCAGAGTGGTGCGTTCAGAAAGGCCAAAGAGATGATTGAGGCCGGAACGGTTGGCGATATCCGGCAGATCTCGGCGCAGATTCACTATAATCCAGGTCGGCAGGATGCTACCATTCAGACGCCTCCCGCTACACTTAACTGGGACGAATGGTGCGGGCCGGCTCCCAAACTCGATTATCGGCCCAGTATCGGGCATAAAGCCTGGCGATTAGAGAAGGAGTACGGAAACGGTCATCTCGTTGACTGGGGTATTCATCTGATCGATGCCATCCGCATGGTGATGGGCGAAGCAATGCCCACAGAGTTCTATTCGAAGGGAGGTATCTATGAATTCAAAGATCAGATCACTACGCCCGATACCCTTACGGCCAATTTTGCCTTCGAAAAGGTACCGGTAGTTTGGCAGCACCGCTTTTGGGGCATATTCGATCCTAACCGCGACTTTAACAACGGTATTCTTTTCCACGGCACAAAGGGTACTCTCTTTTCGAGCGATAGTAAATTGCTATTGTACTCACCCTCAAAGCCGGGTTCGCCCGAAACGGTTTCTATTGAAAACCGAGATATGCAGTTGCTGCAGGTGGCCGCCTTTGTGGAGGCAGTTCGCTCCGATAACCGGAAGTTAATTACTTGCGATCCTGCCGATGCTTTCCGCTCGAGCGCCACGGTTCAACTGGCCATGATCTCTTATAACACCGGTTCGCTGGTGAAGTGGGATGCGGCGAAAAACGAAATTGTGGGCAATAGTGAGGCCTCAAAGTTGATGAGCCGTCCCTATCGGGATGGGTACAAACATCCGTAACAGAGATAAAATGTAGAGAGGGTGTCTCGTAAGCAATTTGCTTTGAGACACCCTCTCCTTTTGCGTGCCGGGCAGGGCACGACAAATTCCGGGGAGTTATTGCAGCTCCAGTACCAGGATAGAACGGGCCGGCATCTTTACGGTGAGCTTTCCCTCTTTGAGGGTTGCATCGGTAAACGATTTTGGCGCTATCGCATTGGGGGCATCGAAGGTGTTATAGGTGTCTACCGAGGGGGCGGTCAGGATCCGTCCGCTTACCTTGGTGGCATTGGTTCCTTCGAGTAGTGCCGAGATCTCAATGCCCTTATCATGGTCGATATTGGCCAGAGAGAGATGAATCTTTCCTGCTTTATCTTTCGAAGCCGAAGCACTTACCGTGGGGATGTTGTACTTTCCTGCCGAACGGGTAGTGGTTTTCACCTCGATAGGCAGATTGGTGGCTCCCTGATGCACATTGTACATCTCGAATACATGGTAGGTGGGGGTGAGCACCATCTTCTCCTCTTTGGTCAGGATCATAGACTGGAGTACATTGACTACTTGAGCGATGTTGGCTCCGCGTATCCGGTCGGCGTGTTGGTGGAAGATATTCAATGTGAGCGCCGCAAC
>JBFWIG010000004.1:0-20256 GCA_050256115.1 Bacteroidales bacterium
TCTACTTCGACGATAATCTCGTCCGAATTGCCCGAGTTTTCGAGGGTAATCAGGTAGTTGGATCCCAACTCTTCAAAGTGCATCAGAATCTTCTCTATCTGCATTGGAAAGATATTTACACCCTTGATAATGAACATATCATCACTTCTTCCTTTGATGCGATCAATGCGACGATGTGTACGCCCGCATGGACAATCACCGGGAATGAAACGTGTCAGATCGCGTGTACGATAACGAATAATGGGCATACTCTCGCGGTTGAGGGTGGTAAGCACCAACTCGCCAATCTCACCTTCAGGTACAGGCAGAAGCGTTTCGGGATCGACAATCTCCACAATATAGTAATCCTCCCAGATATGAAGACCATTCTGAAAAGTACACTCAAAGGCCACACCCGGCCCGCTCATCTCCGACATCCCAAAGCAGTTATAGGCTTTCACACCGAGAAGGGCCTCAATACGGGCACGCTGCGCCTCGGTATGGGGTTCGGCACCGATAATAAGCGTCCGCAGAGAGGTTTGGGTACGAGGATCTATCCCCATCTCCTGGAACACTTCGGCCAGACGGGTGGCATAACTGGGAATGGCATGTAGGGCCGTGGTGCCAAAGTCTTGAATAAACTTCACCTGACGACGGCTGTTTCCTGCGCCGGCGGGAACGGTTAGTGCCCCCA
This sequence comes from Bacteroidales bacterium, assembly GCA_050256115.1. GTDB lineage: Bacteria > Bacteroidota > Bacteroidia > Bacteroidales > UBA4181 > JAQVSH01. The sequence continues at coordinate 674 of JBFWIG010000004.1, forward strand.
GTTTTTCGGCACCGTATTGAAAACCGAGCCCCCCGGTAAACATCCCGTAACCCGAACTGTTCTGAAAAACATCGGTATCGCGAAGCCCTACCATATAGAGACATCGGGCCACCTCATTGGCCCAACGCTCTAAATCGGCTGCCGAGTGAAATATCACGGTAGGATTTCCGGTGGTTCCACTTGAGGAGTGAAGCCTCACACACGATTTGAGCGAGCCGCTAACCAATCCAAAAGGGTAGTTATCGCGCAAATCGGCTTTGGTCGTAAAAGGGAGTTTCTGCAGATCTTCAAGGCGTTGGATCGAATCGGGGGTAATGCCCATTTGCGAAAAGCGCTGATGATAATAGGGCGATCCGGAGGCTATCCTAATTGTATTGCGAAGTTTTTCTACCTGAAGCAACGCTAACTCAGGCCGGGAAAGGGTTTCCAAAGCCTCTTCCCAATAGGCACTAGAAATTTCCATTAGGCTAAAATAAAAACATCATAAGCAGGTTTAACCGCAGATTGGTTACCGAATGGGTATCGGCCACCTTTCCATAGTTACTCTTGTTGATTGTCCCAAATTCGGCACCCGAAATTTCCAGTTCGGAGCCCAGCTGCAGATTCTTAGCGTTAAAAAAGAGGTGTGGCGAAAATCGCCACATGGAATTAATATTGCCTGCACGGGCATAGACGGAAGAAATTTCGCGTTCTAAAGCACCCAGATTCCGAATATATCCGGCAAAAAAACCTGCCTGCCACACTTTTCCGTAATCGAGATTAATCCAGGAGTTCCAGTGCTGAATGGCGGTATACTCCTCAGCTCCGGTAACGGGATCGGTATTCGATACAGCGTATCCGCCAAGCATAAGCGACTCTGTCATATTCTGCGCATACATCGAACTAGCTTTCAGAGTAAAAAGCGGATCTTTATACTGCAGATAGCCCATAGCTGTAAAGGTGGTCAGCAGCTGATTGGTTTTGTATTTTAAGCCCCCTTCGCCCGTGGTATAGGTGCGGGGTTGAACCGATTTGGTGTGTCCGATGGCACCGAAAAGCCAGTTATTGTGTTTGTACTGAATCCACAAATCGAGCTCCGGGAAGTTGGCATCGCGCATAAACATGTTGCTCTTCAGCGCGGGTTGAATGCCGGCGGGATCGGGGCCGAGCGTGCAGTAGTCGCCCTGCATTGCTGCGGTGGCCGACAACATAAAGTTGCCGGGCAGCCAACTGAACCGCACCTGATCGCTGCGATTAAAATTCCAGAAAGGAGCACCGGTATTAAATGCCACAACATTGGGCATACTGGCAATCGACATGGGCATCCAGGTACGGCCCACCAGAAGAGAGGTTTTTCCCCAATCGAGGAGAGAGTACACCTGCCGGAGCCGAAGACCATAGGTGTTCGACATACCGGTAAAATCGAACTCAACATAAGCCGAAGATTTGGCATTCCATACTTCGGGCCCGAAAAAACGGAAATTCATTCGGGTAGCAATCGCCGAAAGCGCGGTAGAGGATACCTTATTCAGGTCGCGGCCATTGGCATCGGGCAGTTTATCCATGGGATAGAAGGAGACAAGCCCATCAACCACTTCGGCCGTTTTACGGGTGTCGTACACAAAATCGGTACGGAGCCACCCCCCAATCTGAAGTTTAATACTTTTAGAAACAATCACGGTGTCGCCCAGAGGGTTACTTGCATGCAACGGAAGGGCCAGAAAGAGGCATAAAAGCGCCAGTTGTGTAGATAATCTCATAGAATCGTGTTACTTTCATCTTATTTACGGGCCGTTACTTACAATCCGTGCAACGCCCGGTGAAAAGAGACCAAAGGAATAAAAAAAAATCGGGGTTTCAAACAATCTCCCGGAAATCTTACCTTTGCGCCCATGCAACCGATCGAACTTTTGGCGCCTGCCAAAGATGCCGAAACCGGCATTTTGGCCATTAACCACGGCGCCGATGCCGTATATATCGGTGCGTCCGGCTTCAGTGCCAGAGCGGCAGCGGGATGTACTGTGGAGGATATTGCCCGGCTTATTCAATATGCCCGCCGCTTCCGGGCCAAAGTTTATGTAGCCTTAAACACGCTGCTGTTCGATCAGGAGTTCGATGAAGTAATCGCCCTTATTCAAGCCCTCTACCAAGAGGGAGCTGATGCCCTGATTATTCAGGATCCGGGGTTACTCGAATGTAACCTGCCTCCCATAGCACTGCATGCCAGTACCCAAATGCACAACCACTCGGCCGAAAAGATTGCCTTTTTGGCGTCGGTCGGCATTTCGCGCGTTGTGCTTGCCCGTGAACTTTCGCTCAGCGAAATCGGGGCAATCCATTCGGAACACCCTGCAATAGAGCTGGAGTGTTTTGTGCATGGCTCGCTATGTGTTTCGTATAGCGGACAATGCTATATGAGCCAGGCCATTGTACAGAGGAGCGCCAACAGGGGCGTATGCGCACAACCTTGTCGATCGGCCTACAACCTGATAGACAGCCGAGGAGATATCTTAGTTCGCAACAGACATCTGCTCTCCATTAAAGATCTTAACCGAAGTGCCGCCCTTGCCGAATTAATCGATGCCGGTGTCTGCTCTTTCAAAATTGAGGGGCGGCTCAAAGACGCGGCCTATGTAAAAAATATCACCGCGTGGTATCGAACCCGGCTCGACGAGATTCTGGAAGGGAAAAGTGGCTTTCGAAAAGCTTCGGCAGGCACCACAACACGCTTCTTCACCCCCGATCCGGAACGAACCTTTAACCGCGGCTATACCGATTATTTCCTGCATAAGCGTGAACAGTGCGGCACCCCGGCCACCCAGAAATCGGTGGGAAAACCCCTGGGCACTGTAGTAAGAAAAAGAGGCCGCGAGTTGATGGTCGACACCCCCCTGCTTGTGAGTAACGGTGATGGAATTTGCTACATCGACGCATCCGGTCAACTCGACGGATTTCTGGTTAACCGCACAGAAGGGTTCTGGATCCTTCCCGGCAAAGCGGTCGACATCGCTGTGGGCACTGCGCTCTATCGTAACCACGACCACCGGTTTTACCGGGAGTTGTCGGGCGAAACCGCTCGCCGAACGCTTGCGCTGCAAATGCGCCTATACTCTGCCGACGAAAGCTGTTGGCTGGAGGCTACCGACGAAAGAGGTTTCAGTGCCACCGTTGGGTCGGAAATACCCTTTTCTCCAGCCCGAAACAGTGCTCTGGCAAAGCGTCAGATAGAAGAACAACTCGAAAAACTGGGCGATACCCCTTTCCACGTCCAGGGCATTTGTATAGATTGCCCGGAGTTGCCTTTCCTTCCCATCTCAGTTCTAAATCGGATGCGGCGCGAGGTAACCGAAATTTTGATGGCAAAAGGGCTTAAAACTGGCAATCTTTCTGATGTAACACCTCTTAATGACAGTTGGAAGAGCGATCCTGCAACAAACGACCCATCCGGAACCGACGGCACGAGCAGCCTCTACCCCGAGAAAATTTTGACCTTCGAAGGGAATGTTTTGAACAGTAAGGCCGAACAGTTTTACCGTAAACATGGTGTTGAATCTATAGAACCCGGCTTCGAAGTACAAGAAGCGTATATCGGGAAAAGGGTAATGACCACCCGACACTGCCTGAGATTTGAGTTTGGGAAATGCCCCCGCTATCAGTCGGGATCTGCTTTCGAAAATGAACCCCTCTTTTTGCAGAATGGCACGGCCACTTACCGGTTGCATTTCGACTGCAAACGGTGTGTAATGGAGATCTATATCGAAACCTTATGATTACATCTTTAACCCCTTCGCACTGGAAAGATTACGAGTTAATCGACAGCGGGAACTTCGAAAAACTGGAACGATTCGGTTCCTGGATTCTGGCACGCCCCGAACCGCAGGCCCTATGGGATAAGCACCTTCCGGAAGAGGAGTGGGAGCGTCTTGCTCACGGTTGGTTTCGCCGAACCGCGAAAACAAACGGTGCGGCCGATTCAGAAATGGAACGCGGATCGTGGTCTTTACGCAAAGGCGTTCCGGAACAGTGGTATGTGCAATACCGCTCCGACCGGCTCTCTTTGCGTTTCCGAATGGGACTTACCGCCTTTAAACATGTGGGTCTATTCCCCGAACAGGCGGGAAACTGGGAGTATATAGCAGAACAAGTAGCAGCACTCCCTACCACAGAAGTGCCTAAGGTGCTGAATCTCTTTGCATACACAGGAGGTGCCTCTATGGCAGCCCGAGCTGCCGGAGCCGATGTTACGCACGTAGATTCGGTAAGGCAGGTAATCTCATGGGGGCGCGAAAATATGGAAGCCAGTGGTCTGCAAGATATCCGGTGGGTTGTTGAAGATGCTGTGAAGTTTGTGCAACGTGAGGTGCGAAGAAAAAAGGTGTATCAGGGTATTATTCTCGATCCTCCTGCCTATGGGCGTGGTCCGGAAGGAGAGAAGTGGATACTGGAGGAGCATTTGAACCGCTTGTTAAAGGATTGCAAATTGCTTTTAGACAGAAATCAGGGATTTCTGGTACTCAACCTCTATTCTATGGGGTTCTCGGCACTGGTAGGCATGAATCTTCTGCAAACCCTCTTCCCTGAATCCGAAATTGCTGGTGGTGAGTTCTATATGCCCGACCGTGCCGGCCGGAGACTCCCATTGGGAATATATGTGCGCTTTTGCCATAAATAGCACTATCTTTGTTTAAACGGCTGAGCAATAGAAATAACTAAAAATCAGTATAGCATATGAGACTCATTATCCAACCCGACTACACCCGTATCTCTGTCTGGACGGCTGCTTACATTGCAAAAAAAATCAATCAGTTTAAACCAACGGCCGAGCGTCCGTTTGTATTGGGACTTCCCACCGGGTCAACACCGATGGGTACCTATCAGGAGTTAATCCGCTACTGCCATGAGGGCAGCCTGTCGTTCAAACATGTGGTTACCTTTAATATGGATGAATATGTGGGCCTTCTCAAAGAACATCCCGAAAGTTACCACTCCTTCATGTGGACACACTTTTTCCAACACATCGACATCCCGACAGAGAATGTCAACATCCTGAATGGAAATGCGCCCGATCTGGAAGCAGAGTGTCTGCGATATGAAGAGAAGATGAAAAGTTACGGGCAGGTGCACCTGTTTATGGGGGGTATCGGACCCGATGGGCACATCGCTTTTAATGAACCCGGCTCTTCGCTCACCTCACGTACCCGCGTAAAAACACTTACCCAGGATACCATTCTGGCCAACTCCCGTTTTTTTGAAAACAATGTAAATCTGGTGCCGAAGACAGCACTCACCGTCGGGGTGGGAACGGTTATGGAGGCGCAGGAGGTGTTAATCATCGTTAACGGCCATCACAAAGCCCGCGCCCTAAAGCATGCGGTAGAAGGGCCGGTTACCCAGATGTGGACAATTTCGGTACTGCAACTTCACCCCAGAGGGATTATTGTATGCGACGAAGCGGCCACCTCCGAGTTAACGGTGGGCACCTACAAATACTTTAAAGATATCGAATCGGCCAATCTGTAGCCTCGTCGCGGAAGCGGATCTTATTTAAAGATGGAGAAGTCCCACTCATCGAACCACTTCAGTACGGGTTTCCCCTCCTCAAAAAGAATGGGAAGCCAGATATAGCGGGCATCGATGGGATTTCGGGGGGTCCATCTGTCGGCCATAAAGATGAAGGCGTCCTTTTTTCCCTGAATTTGTTGGATGTAGGTCGATTGCGACCGGAACGTAAGATCGGCACCCTCGCCCACACAAGGATTCCCCTGATAGGTCCACTCTCCCAGCATGGAGTCGGCCGTTAACAGTCTGGCAGCATTCGGATCCCACCCGGTACAACCTGAGGTAATCATGTAGTACTTCCCATCTTTCTTGAAAATAGAGGGAGCTTCGTTGTGACCGGCCGGCTGAACCCGGATATAGCGACCATTATGACCCAGGTAATCGTCGGTAAGCTCGGCAATATTGAGGGTAAGATTCTCTTCCGAGGCAAAGATATGGTAGGCTTTTCCGTTGTCGTCAACATATAGTGTCATATCGCACGCCATCTGACCACCCGCAAAATCGCGACGTGTAAAGAGGCCTTTATTTACTGCAGCCCGCCACTCATCGCTCCAGTCTTTGGCAAAACCGGGCTTCAGGGTATCGTTCCTTTCGGCCTCTGTCATATTCAGCGGCCAGACGCCCGGGTTTGGCCGGCCGGAACGAAGATAGGTGTAGGGACCCTCTACCTTATCGGCAACCGCCACAGCCGAACGGGCTGCATTGTACCCCTGCCCCTTCAGTTCAAGGTGAAACCACATCACAAACTTCCCGGTTTTGGCATTGTAGATTACCTTGGGTCGTTCTATTACCGAACCGGCAGTAATTTCATGGTTAGGATCGTTGGTAACAACCGGCAATGCCACGCCTTTGTAGGTCCAATTCATCAGATCCTTCGAAGCATAGCAGGTAACACCCACAAAAGCGGCACTCGAACGTTCGCCCTTGTGTTCGCCAAACCAGTAATAGGTGCCGTCGTGAAACAGAATACCTCCGCCGTGCGCGTTAATGTGGATGCCTCTGTCGTCGGGCCAGATTTGTCCGGGTTTGATGGTTCTCACATCAGCGGCAAGTGATGGATGGATGGCCGAAGCCAGGAAGCATAGAATCGCAAAAAGTGTTGTTTTCATAGAGCAGATGGTTCCAGATTATTGTGCAATTTATCAAAAAGCGCGAATTTTACTAGCTTAGCAGTGGGTTTCCCCGTAAATTTAGACAAAAATCCGATTCTCTCTTATGCCATCAAACCCCAGCCCATTCAATCTGAGCGTCTGCAACTATGGTACGGTAAAAAAAGAACCGTACTCCCTGGCCGTTTTGCCCTGGGGCGCTACCGAACCGCATAACTACCACCTGCCCTACCTCACCGATACCATTCTGTCGGCCGCTCTGGCCACCGATGCCGCCCATGCGGCCTTCGAAAGTAGCGGAGCCCGATGTATGGTATTGCCTCCGTTATGGCTGGGTCAGCAAAATCCGGGTCAGACAGCACTCCCGTTCTGTCTGCATAGCCGATACGAAACCCAGCTGGCCATCCTTACCGATATTGTATCGGCACTCCGCCAACAAGGTTTGGAAAAGTTGGTTATCGTAAACGGACACGGGGGAAACAGCTTTAAACCTATGATCCGTGATCTGGCCCTTCTCCATCCCCATTTTTTGATTGCGCTTACCGACTATTTCACCCTCGAAAAAGAGGCTCAGTCGGCCATTTTCGAAGTAGAGGATAATCATGCCGGCGAGATGGAAACTTCTTTGATGCTCTTTTACCGGCCCGATCTTGTGCAGATGGAGATAGCCGGTGAGGGTAGCTCTAAACCCTTTGCCCTCTCCTCTCTCAACAACCATACCGCCTGGATTCCCCGCAATTGGGAAAAAGTAAGTGCCGACACCGGAATTGGAAATCCGCATAAGGCCTCGGCAGAGAAAGGGGCAAAATTTCGTGCGCTTGTTGTTGCCAGATTGGCGCAACTCTTTTCCGAACTGGCACAAGGCGATCCCTATTTGCCGGCCTGATTAACCCTTTTACCCCAAAAGTCTGCCTTCACTCCAAAAGCCTCTTCTATGAACCGATTCCTCCCCGCTTTTTCGTACACCCGCCTACTGGTAGTATTGTTAATCACTCCGTTACTACTTTTCTGGAGTGTCGATAGCCAGGCAGCCCCAAAAAAACGAATCATCTTCGACACCGATATGGGACCCGATTATGATGATGTTGGCGCACTTGCCATGCTCCATGTACTGGCCGATAAGAAAGAGGCTGTTCTGTTGGGCACCATTGCCAGCAATCGGCACGAAAAGGTAGTACCCTGCATCGGCGTTCTTAACACTTGGTTCGGCCGGCCTACGCTGCCCATTGCTGCCCCGACAGCTGACGGGCCCTATCTCACTTCGAGCCACAAAAAACGTTGGACCGATCATCTTCCGGCTCAATATCCTCACCCTGTTGCCGAAGGGAAAGAGGTGCCCGATGCAGTAGAGCTCTATCGCTTTTTGCTGGCACAGAGTGCCTCCGAAAGTGTGGTGATTGTTACTGTTGGGTTTATGACCAACATCTCTGCCCTACTCCGGTCAGGTCCCGATAAATTCAGCCCGCTCACCGGTCTTGAACTGGTTCGGCAAAAGGTGGCTCTCTGGGTGGCTATGGCCGGAAAGTTTCCCTCCGGGAAAGAGTTTAATGTGGAGATCGATGCCCGTTCGGCACTCTATGCGGTAGAAAACTGGCCCGGAGAGATTCTTTTCAGCGGATTCGAAATCGGCGAAAAGGTGCTGACCGGAAAAAGGGTTATTACGCAACCCAACTTTACCGGACCCGTTCGCGACACCTATACCCTATGTATGAATGAGGGCGATAAAGAGGGCAGGCCCAGCTGGGATCAAACTGCCGTTCTCGCTGCGGTAAGAGGTATTTCGCCCTGGTTTGGCTCGGAACGTGGCACCATGCGGGTATTGCCCGACGGATCGAATCAATGGAATGCAGAAGCCTCGGGAAAACATACGCGACTATTGCCGCGTATGCCTTCGGAAGAGCTGGCTAAGCTCATTGAAGAGCTGATGATTACGCCCCCAAAAGGCCGATAGGATGCTTAGATAGATCGTGCGGTTCTGCCTACCGTCCTGTGGAACCGAAGGAAGAAGCTGTGCACCACAAAGTACATTACCGGTATCAAAATCAGCGTCAGGAAGGTGGCAAAAGATAGGCCGTAAATGATGGCCCAGGCAAGCGGACCGAAAAACATCATATTCTCTCCGCCAAAATGGAGATGAGGGTTAAAAGTGGTAAACAACGATACAAAATCGATGTTCATCCCTATAGCCAACGGAATCAGTCCGAGAATGGTGGCAATCGCGGTAAGCAGCACCGGCGTGATTCGGGTTTTTCCGGCCAATACAATGGCATCGCGGGTTTTTAGCCCCTGCGACTTCAATACCTCGGTAAATTCCACCAGCAGAATACCATTCCGTATCACAATCCCGGCCAGCGCTACCACTCCCATTCCGGTCATAATGATAGAGATGGGTTTCCCGAAAATCACAAAGCCCAACAAGACACCAATCAGACTAAAGAGAATTTCGCTCAGAATAATCAGGGGCTTCGACAGGGAGTTAAACTGCGTAATGAGGATAAATAAGATCATAAATACTGTAATGATCATGGCCTGCGCCATAAATGCAGTGGTCTCGGCCTGATCTTCCTGCTCACCGGTAATCTCTATCTTTATACCCTGCGGGATATCGAACGAGGGTAGCGCTGCCCTGATAGAGGCATTGATCTCGTTGGCATTATACCCATCGAGCACCTTCGACGAAAGCGTGATTACCCGTTTTTCATCGAGTCGTTGAATAGAGCCGAATGAATTCTGATATTTTACATTGGCAACCGCCGAGATGGGAACCTGGTGCACCAAGCCGGAACTCATGTCGCGGTAGGTAATACTAGTCTCCATCAACGCATCCAGATCCTCACGCTGCTCTTTTCTGTATCGCACCATAATGGGATATTGATCTTCGCCATCGCGAAACTGGCTTACCTCTTTTCCGTATATGGCCGAACGAAACTCCAGACCCACCTGTCCGGCAGTAATACCCTGATAATTGGCCTTCTCCCGATCCAGCTCAATTACAACTTCGGGCTTGGTGGGTTCGAAATCCATCTTCAGGTTTTCAACGCCCTCAATCCCCAACGAATCAATCAGGAAGGTAGTAAGACGTTTGGCGGTGGCTACCATCTCCGGAATCTCTTCTCCGGAAATTTCTATATTAATCGGTTCGCCGGTGGGAGGCCCCCCTTCGTCTTTGGCAACCGTTATAGAGGCTCCGGGAACCCCCTTTAACGCCTCGCGCAGAGGGTTCATATAGGAGGAGGTGGAGGGGCCCGTTCGTTTTGCGTATTCCACGAAATTTACCGATATCTTGCTCTTATTCAGAACCTTGATTCCTCCGTCGAATGAGCTTTCCGAGGCACCCAGCGCCACATTGGCCACAATCGATTCCACATCAGGATTATCGGCACCCAATACGCCGACAACCTGTTTTTCGAAGTACCGGGTTACTGTATCGGTAATCTCCACATCGGTACCTTCGGGCATCTTCAGATAGACCATGATGGTGGTAGGATCTGAATCGGGGAAGAATACCACTTTGGGTTGCGCCATTCCGGTCACTACAAAGGTGGCGATCAAAAGAAAGAGGGTGCCTAACAAGGTATAATAAGGCCGGGAACCCACCAATATATAACGCAGCAGCCGTTCGTAATGATCTAGCAGCCAGGGGAGAAAATGAACCTGAAACGAATGGATGGAGCGATACCCCCACAGATTATAGACAACAAAGATAATTGCCAGCAGGGCCAGCAGATTGGCCAACAGCAAAGTGCCGGAAAGGTAGAAGGGAATGGATGCCGCCAAAATCAGAGCCGCCCTGCGGAACATCTTCCGGGTATAATTTTTTCCGCGGTTAGCCGCCTCCTCACGCGCCGACATAAATGAAACGGCAAACACCGGATTCATAATGTAGGCCACAATCAAAGATGCCGTAAGCGTGATAATTACAGTTACGGGAATAAAAACCATAAACTGACCCACAACGCCCGGCCAGAAACAGAGCGGGACAAAGGGAGCAAGGGTGGTAAGCGTTCCCGAAAGGATAGGGAGGAAGATTTCGCCGGCAGCCATCTTTGCGGCTGTGGCTATCGACAGTGCCCCATTGGCCTTGTGGAAAATCCGATGGGTATTCTCCACCACCACAATGGCATCGTCTACCACAATCCCCAATGCAAAAATAAAAGAGAACATCACCAGCATATTCATGGTAAAGCCGATTAAAGGCAGAACCATATAGGCAATGGCCATAGAGAGAGGAACGGCCAGCCCCACGAAAATGGCGTTGGTCATCCCCATAAAGAACATTAACACGAGCGAAACCAAAATAAAACCCAGTATGATGGTATTATTCAGCTCGGTAAGAATAGAACGGGTATAATACGACTGGTCGCCGGTAAAAACCACGGCAAGATCTTTGGGATATCGCGAAGCCTTAAGATCGTCCATGATCGCCTTAATCTTGTCGGAGGCATCGAGCAGGTTAGATCCCGATTTCTTGATGATATTGAGGGTAACCACGTTTTTCCCGTTTAGCCGCGAAAAGTTATCCTGTTCGGCATACCAGTCAGCAACATCGGCAACATCGCGAAGTGCCACCAGGGCACCGGTTGTACTCCCTATCATCAGATTCCGGATGGTCTCCATATCCCTGAATTCGCCTACAACCCTCAGCGAACGGGCCATGCCGTCCATTTTCATGTTCCCGCCGGCCACCGTGAGATTTTCGGTAGAGAGGGCCATTTCGATATCCGAAAAGGTAAGCCCGGCTGCCCGCATCTTGAACATATCCACATTCACCTGAATCTCACGGTCGAGTGCACCTACAATATCAACCCGATTAATCTCGGGCAGGCTCTCGATCCGGTCTTCGGCCTCCTCGGCATACTTTTTCAGGGTAACCAGATCCTGATCGCCCGACAGGTTCACGTAAAGAATAGGGAACTCCGAAAAACTGATCTCAATCACTTCGGGCTCGTTGGGCAGATCGACAGGCAGATCCGGACGGGCTTTATCAACCGCATCTTTAACCCGCTGCTTGGCAACCGCCACATCTACCCCGGTACGAAACTCCACAATTACCGACGAAATATCCTGCATCGATTGGCTTCGCACCTCCGAAATATCTTTCTCGGCCCGAATCTTCTTCTCAATATAGCGGGTTACCAGGTTCTCAATGTCTACGGGAGAGGTTCCGGGATAGACGGTATTCACCACAAAAGTGGGAATCACAATATCGGGAAACTGCTCTTTAGGAATGGAACGGTAATTCATATAGCCGAAGATGGCTAACATGATTACCAAAACATAGATACTGGTACTATTGTCGATAGCCCAACTGGTGGGCTTAAACTCCTTGAACTTCATACCCCTTTTTCGCGTTTACGGTTCACCTACGGTTGCAACAACCATCCCATCTTCCAAATTCTGATAGCCCAGCGAGACCACCCTGTCGCCCGACGAGAGCCCTTCGAGTATCTCAATTTTACCCTGCGATGAGAGTCCTTCCTTCACATAGCGCTTTTTTGCCACCAACTTGCCATCGTTGAGTTCTGCAACAAAGAGATACCACCCTTTTGCATCCTGACTCACCCAATTGGCAGAAATCACCAGTGCGTGGGGATTCTGATAATCGACAATCTTCAACTTTGCCACCAGATTGGCTTTCAAACCCTTCATTCCCTGTGGCAAGGGAGCCTCCACCACAAACGAACGATTTACAGGATTGATATAATTACTGGCAAAACTGATCTTACCCCTGATTTGCACGCCCAGATCGGGCAGTTCTATCAAAACCGGACTTCCGGCATGAATCGAAGCACTGTAAGCCTCCGAAACATCGGCAACTACCTTCGAGGTGGCAAGATTCACAATACGGAAAGCCACCATCTGAGGCGCCAGAATTTGCCCCAGACGAATAGGCACCTCCTCGATGGTACCGGAAATCGGGGCCTTAATCAGACACATATCTATCTGCTCTTCCAGTGAGGCAATCCTTGCCTCGGCCGCCTCTTTATTGTTCTTTGCCTGCAGGTATTGAACCTCCGAGCCTATTTTCTGATCCCATAGCGCTTTCTGCTTCTGGTATACTTCCAGAATAAAGCGGTAGGAGGTATTGGCTTCGTTGAGCGCCTTAACCAACAGAGCATCATCCATTTTCCCCAGTAACTGGCCCTCTTTCACCACCGAACCCTCTTTCACCAGGATCTCCTGCACCATCCCGCTCGACCGAACCCCCACATTGAGATTGGAATCACCGTCGACCTTGGCCTGAACCAAAACCACATGCCGGAAGGTATCGGCCTGAACTGTAGTAAGGATTACACTGGCTACATCGGTTTTCGCAGCGCCCAACTCCTGCTCTAATTGCTTAATCTGTAGTGCTATATCTGCCTGTTGGGTACGAAGCGCACGAAGCTGCTCCTCCTTACTTCCGCCGTTAGGGCTGCAGGAAAAAAAGGTAAGAATGGAAGAGAGCAGGAAAAAAACAAATCGTTTCATAGGATGAAGAGCGTTTATAATGCCATTTTATCGATGCCCACTTTGGCGTTAAACAGATCGAGCTGCGCCTTAATAAGCGCTCCAACGGCCTGTAGATAACTGTTATTTGCCTGTGTTAACTCCATACTCGAGGCCATTCCTTCCGAATAACGGATGCTGTATTCGTCGAATATCTTTCGGGAGACCCGGAGATTCTGCTGTTGCGACATCCAGGCTTCGTACGATTGGTGAAATGCGTCGTGGTGCCGGGTAAAGGTAAGAAGCGTCTGACGAACCGTTTGATCGCGAAGATGGATACTTTTTTGTAACTCATTCCGGGCCTGACGAACTCTGGCATTTCGCAATCCACTGCTGAAGAGAGGCATTTGCAGGGAGAGCCCGGCCAGCACGGTATTGGGTTTAGCAAAGGCAAATTCCGGTAACGTAAAGGCACGCTGGTAATCGACAAATCCGGAGAGGGTGGGCAGGTACTCCGTCTTTTTAAGTTTCAGCAGCAGTTGGGCACTCTTCTGTTCTATATCCGAAATTTTCACATCGATCTGGCTTTCCGGATCGATTCGTTCTATGGCAAGATAAGCAGGGGTAACGGTCTGCATCAACGCATCGATCGGATCAGTAAGAATCAACGAGTCAGAGAGCTCCATCCCTATTACAAACTTAAGCAGTTGTAAGGTTGTCGATGCCTGGCGGCTTGCCTGACGACACTCCGTCTCCAGAAGCGAGCGATTAACTTCGAGCTGCATCACATCCGAGCCTTGAACCAAACCTTGTTGGTACGAGGCGCGTGCCTCGGCCAGTAACTTCTCTATTAGGGTGAGATTTTCGGAGAGTAATGCGTACTGTCTGTTGGCAACCTGCACCAGAAAATAGGTTTCGGCCGTCTGAGCCGAAAGTTCAATGTCGCTCTTTTCCAAGGCCAACTCTGAAATGGCTTTATAGGTTCGGCTGGCCTGAAGCCCAACAATATAAGAGCCGCTAAAGACCAATTGGCTCAAAGTAACATTGCCGGAAAGGTTATTTTTTACACCGGTACTGATTTTTTGGTCGCCAAACTCTATAGTGGGCAATGAAGTCACATTATGCCGGAAATCCATTTGGGCCGAAATTTGGGGTAACCCCGATGCGGTGGTTTCCCACACCTTTGAATTGGCCGATTCGATATCGAGCAGTGCGTTACGTCGCAGATAGTTGTGTGAGACTGCGTACTCCTGAGCCTGGGTGAGAGAAAGACGGCTCACCGATTGCGCCAGGGCAGGAAACGAGAGCGTACAAAGAGCCAGAAAAAAAGTGATCATCGTTCTCATAGGAACAACCGGTATGTGAGGCAGATAATACGACAACTCGCCGCCGCCTTTACGGCGCGAAGTTACATATTCCTGAGAAACTCACAATATCCGCCAAGGGATGGCCGTAAAGAAATATTGTTTGCAGTTATTTTTTCTCATAATAGAGATATAACACCCGTGCCGATCGGGCTTTCTCGTGAGAAAAGGTATATTTGTGAGGTATCTCAACGCTTATAATTTACGCTGCTATGGTTCGCAATCGCATTATCCTTTTTATAGCCTCTTTATTTCTCTTTCTGTCGGTATCGTGCGATGATCTTCATGATCCTGTCTGGGGTGGCCCCCGATATGGCGAACGGGTAGCCGGATCGATTACATCGGTCGATGGCGTTCCGATAGAAAAAGCCGAGTATTTCTACGCCGAAGAGAAGTTAGTGGCCAAAATCATTTACGACAGGATTGGATCGCAGTGGGTTGAGGGCGCCCGTTTCCTAATCAGCTACGAAGGCGACAGAGCGCTTTGCGAATTGCAGGTGATAGAAGATATGGAGTGGCTTACCCTCCAGATGAGTGAATCCCGCTACCGCGACGGTCGGATTCTGGAAGAGATCTTTTTTATGCCGACGGCCGAAGATATCTGGATTCCCGACTCAAGATATGTCTATTTGTACAACGGCACCAAGATGACGGGCTGGACAGGCACAAAGTTGCTCTCTTCGGGCTTTGAACAACCCATCCGGCAAGGTGTAATGCAGTATGATGCCGGATTCTTGCGTTCCATACAGCTATGTGTCTACACCCTTGAGGGCGTGCTTCAGGCCACCGACCGGAAAGATCTGACCTATATTGATGGCCGCCTCACCGGGTATACCCGGCAAATTGCGTCGCCACAAACCCAGAACAGCGTCGGTTACCGATTCGACTACCGCTACGCAGGAAGCTTGTTGAGCGAGATATTTGTCTATCCCTACAATCCTCTTCTGGGCAACTGGGAACCAACCCCTATGGAAATGGCCTTCTTCGACTATAGCTCTAATGGCACATTGGTGGGCGGAGGATTTGAATTTGAAGGCCACGAACGATATACCGAGTATATGTACGAAAGAGGGAGCGGAAATGCCCGTTTTTTTGAGCTTGAGTTCGAGGATCGGCTTCTGGAGTATCCCACTGTACGGAGTGCTACCCGCCAACCTGCTCTGGCCCCCTATGCCGAAACCCTCTTCCATAAAATACAATAAACCGAACGCAAAGCGAACGGCTTATTGTAAACACTTTACGCAAGAATCTGTTCTTCGAATTCTGCAATAAAGTGACATCTGCGGTTTTTTTTCGGACTATCGTCAAAAATATACCAAAAAAAACAAAAAATCAAAGTCTGATTACTACATTTACGCTGCAACATTTGCACGTTACATAACTATGTCGGCAATTGTGGCAAAACAGATTAGAGCTATTCTACTTTCTTAATTCCTAACCAAACCTTTTTGTATTATGAAAAACATCTCCATTTCTCGCAAACAGTTTATTCAGATTTGCGCAGCTGCATTGTTTGCAGTTGTGATGATTGCCCCCTTTAACGCCTGTGCACAGGGGTCGAAAACCAATTTCGCCGGTACCTGGGCTTTCAACGAAGCCAAAAGCAACCTTGGCGAAGGCGGTATGGGTCGTTTCAGAGCCGGTTCGCAGTTTACCGTTACTCAGGATGCCACTACGCTTACTGTATCGCGCACCCGCACCAACCAGAATGGTGAGGCTACCACTACCACCGAAAAATACACCCTCGATGGCAAAGAGAGTGTAAATCAGTCTGGAAGAGGTGGCGCCAGCAAGTCTGTAGTTACCTTCTCGGCCGATGGAAAAACGTTGAATTTTGCAACTACCCGTTCGTTCGAAAGAGACGGCCAAACCACCGAAATGAAATCGAGCGAAGTTTGGACCTTAACCGATGCCAAAACCCTCTCTGTAAAGAGCACCTCCAACTTCGGCGGCCAGGAGAGAGTTACCACCATTGTTTACGACAAGAAATAAAACTGCCCGTAAGGGTTACAAAAAAAAAGGTGCTCAATGAGCACCTTTTTTTTTGGACTACTGCAAAGCGGCATGAGTTACAGCAACGAAAATGTATGAAGTGAATTGGGTGGAAGCACAACCCGAATCACTCCGTTAACCGATTTCACAGGCGCATTCTCCCGGTAAAAGGCTTCGGCCTGCGAACTAATCCATTGATAGGTGCCACCGGCAAGGCGGCCAACCTCTACCTCAATGGGATTCGCAGAGAGATTTTGCAAAACAAACCGGGGCTTTTTATGCAGAACGGCAGCGGTAACCAAGATATCGGGATTGCCCGACTCCGCTTCAACCCGTTGTGCCCCGGCGGGAAAGGCGGTCATAAAATGTTTCGAAACAAACCGAAAAGGGTTGAGATCGAACGGCGTATAGCCATACCATGGCAAAACACCGTTAACACCGCCAATAGTTAGCAGATTATGCAAAAGTTGGCCATAGATTTTTGGGGCATCATTCCAGCTTCTGCGTTGGGGCGATAACCAGAATTGATTATCGTAATCGCACTCACCGCACAAGGTAAAGAGTCCGGTTTGATTTGCCCACTCATACCATGATTTTAACATTTCGCGGCTCTCGGGTGTATGCATAAAATAGCCATGAAAATCGAAGCCGGCCACGAACGGCTTCGCTGCAGGGCTGTCGAAAATCAGCTTAGCCTGATCTATCTCAGAGGGATGGATCTTATGCAGGGCAATAACCCATTGGGTTGTGAGACCATACTTTTGGAACAGGCTTCCGGATTTGGCAATCAAGCGCATCTGTTCGTCGGCAGTTAACGCAATCTGATATCCCCCATATCCATTCTCATAGGCTATACTGGGCTCATTTACCGACACATAGGCAGGAGAAACGCCATAGTACTCACGGGCATGCAGTAAAAATGCGGCTATAGACTCAGCCATCTCATCGATGTTAATAACACGTCGCTGAGCGGTAGCCAGGGGGTTATATACATTCCAATTGGCCACATCCCAAACCGAAAGCCAACAGCCGACCCCCCGTTTTTCGAGCAGACTGATCCGCTGAAAGGTATTCAACACCTCTTTACTTTTATTAAAGCGCATGATATCTATCTCGTCGGGATTGCCATTCTCATTTTCAGGCTCCCATAATTTCAACGGCATCCCCATTCGAACCAACTGAGAGGGCAATTCAGCCAGCATGTAGTCGAATTTGGGATTCATCACCTCGGCACCCCCTCCTATGTGATAGCCTTCTAAATTGATCCCATTGGCCAGAATCTGTTGCCGAAGCGAATCCCAATACACCTCTACCCGACTCAAATCCGATTGATTCACTTGTAGGGAAGAGCTTGTGGAGGTGTGATTTTCGGCCCGAATCTCAAATAAAAGAGAAGAGAAGAGAAGCGTAAGAGTTACAGTGCGCCATCCGGAGAGTAAGCAGCTTATCATAGGTCGGTTAATTAGCGTGTTTCTGAGAAGAGTTTGATGCGAAGAAATAGCAAAAGTTTAACTTCCCCATGAAATTCCAGACAAATCACTACATTTGAACTACCATTGGGTGGCAAATGGTGCTCCCGGCACCTTCCCTGCCACCCTCTCGGTATTGCCCCGGGCGGATATCTGCCGCAATATGCACACAGAACTATAGAACATGAATGTATTGGTTGTAGTGGTTGGCGCAGGAATCCTCCTGCTTGTTGCCTATTTGACATATGGTCGTTATTTGAGTAAAAAGGTGTTCCGCCTTGACGATACAAAAGTTACTCCGGCAGTCGAGATAAATGATAACCAGGATTATGTGCCGGCTAAAAAGGGGATGCTTCTCGGTCAGCACTTCTCGGCCATCGCGGCCGCCGGTCCCATTAACGGACCCATTCTGGCAGGTGTCATGTTTGGATGGGCACCTGCACTAATCTGGGTATTACTGGGTTCCATCTTTATTGGAGGCGTGCACGACATGGGCTCTTTGGTGGCCTCTATCCGCCACAAGGCTCGCTCCATAACCGAGGTAATCAGGGTGAATGTATCTATCCGGGCCTGGGTGCTTTTTATGATTTTTGTATGGATTGCCCTGGTTTATGTAATTATTGCCTTTACCGATATCACTGCCAGCTCGTTTGTGGGGTTGGTCACCCTCGAATCGGGCGAGACCGTGAGCGGAGGTGCCATTGCCTCTTCGTCGGTGATGTATCTCATTCTACCCATTATCATGGGATTGCTTCTAAAATTTACCCGTCTTAAAGAGGGTCAGGCTATTCTCCCCTTTATGCTATTGGTGGGTGTGGCAATCTGGGCCGGAAAGTTTTTTCCCCTGGAGCTCCCCATCGGTGATGTTGCCTCGGCTCAAAAGATGTGGGGCATTATCATTTTGATTTACTGCCTGATTGCGTCGATGGTTCCGATGTGGCTGCTGCTCCAGCCGCGGGGAGCTTTGGGCGGCTATTTTCTCTATGCCTCACTTATTGTTGCGGCCATTGGCCTTGTCTTTGGAGGATACGCTATTGAATACCCGGCATTTACCAAGCTCTCCTCAGATATGTCGATGGGTAGTGCTTTTTGGTTTCCTATGTTTCCGGTACTCTTTATTACCATTGCCTGCGGAGCCTGTTCGGGATTTCATGCGCTTGTTTCGTCGGGAACCACCAGTAAACAGCTTCAGAAAGAGAGCGATGCCAAGCCCATCGGGTATGGCGCCATGCTGCTTGAGGGGATGGTAGCTGTGGTATCGATTGCCTGTGTAATGATCCTTTCGAGCGAATCCGAAATGATATCGAAAGCGCCCAACTTCATCTATGCCTCCGGAATTGGCCGATTTATGGAGTTGATCGGCGTTTCGGCCACCTTCGGCATCACCTTCGGGTTGATGGCATTTACCACCTTTGTCTACGACACACTCGATGTCTGTACACGGCTGGGACGCTATATTGTGGAGGAGCTCACCGGGCTGAAAAACTGGAGCGGAAGGCTTCTGGGAACGCTGCTAACGGCAGGCGTACCGGTCTTCTTTATTTTCCAGACCATGACTGATGCCAAAGGGAATGCGGTTCCTGCCTGGAAACTTTACTGGGGCACATTCGGTGCATCGAACCAGTTGCTGGCAGCCCTCGCGCTGATTGGGATTACCATTTGGCTGCTCAACACCCGAAAAA
>JBFWIG010000005.1:0-19791 GCA_050256115.1 Bacteroidales bacterium
TTTTCGAGCACCAGAAAGGGGAGATTACCCCTTTTTAGGTAGAAGGCGGTGGTGAGTCCGGTGAGTCCGGCTCCGATGATGAGGGTTTGTATGTGGGTTTCGCGAGACAACTTTTTTAATGGTGGATGGTTAGTGGTGAATGGTTAGTGCTCTAGTGCTCTAATGTACTAATGCTGCGCTTCGCGCGGGAGTAAGAGTGTAGCCAAAAAGGCAGAATTTAATGGTAATGCGGTTTGCACGTTAGAAGGGTTTGGAGTAGGCGTTAGTTTGGGTTTGGTAGCTGGGATCGAGGGCTGCCGCCACTACACGGGTGAAGGGGATCCCTTTGGGGGTGATCCGAAAGCCGTATGGGGTGGGGAGGAGTAGGCCGTCGCGTTCGAATGCTTCGAAGCGTTGGGGGTTGTATCGGGTTGCTTCTTGCAGTGCCCCACGTGATTCCGGGTTGTTGCCGGCAGACGTCAGGTGCCAGTTTACTTCGTTGTTGCACATGAGGTGGGTGATGACTGTGCGAACGGCAATTTCTTGTGGGTTGAGGAGGTAGCTTTTTGCGGGCAGGAGGGTGCCGTTGAGTGACTCTTCGATGTATTTTGCGATGTTTTTTTCGTTCTGGAGGTAGGCGCTGTGGAGTTGGCTGATGGCGGTTACGCCAAATGCGTATACTTGTCCGGTGGTGGCTCGGGTGCAGTAGCCCTGGAAGTTGCGGTGAAGGGTTCGGGTTTGACTGGCCTCGCGTAGTTCGTCCACGGGAAGTACAAAGTGGTCGAGCCCTACTTGATGATAGCCGGCAGCCAGAAGTTGACGGGTGGCCGCTGCAAACATGGCCACTCGTTGGTTCGCGTCGGGGAGCCCCAGTTTTTCGAGGATCTTTTGCGAGGGGTTTACCCAGGGTACGTGCGCATAGGGAAAGGTAACCAGGCGATGGGGTCGCAGTTCGATGGCCCGTTCGATGGTCTCGGCAAAGGAGTGTTCGGTTTGCAGGGGCAATCCGTACATGAGGTCGAGGTTTATCGAAATATTGCGGTTGCGCAGGATGGAAACAATTGCTTCCGGAGCCAACAGGGGGGGGCGCCGGTTTACGGCTTTGAGTACTTCTGGTTTAAAGTCTTGTATGCCAATGCTTACCCGATTGAAGCCGGCCGATGCCAACGCTTCCCAGTGGGAGGCTTCGAGATAACCCGGATGACACTCGATGGCGATTTCGGGTTTTTCGATGGTTTCCCGGCCCGTGAGCAATTGTTCGATGATGCGTTGCAGGTACGCAATGGGTATGGCGGTGGGGCTTCCCCCTCCAAAATGGATCTGCGATATCTTTCGGTGGGGGTGCAGCATCGGGGTAACCCGGTCTATTTCGGCTATAACCGCCTCTATATAGCGGGCAACCGTTTCGGGCTTCTCCATGGCATAGGAGTTACAGCCGCAATAGTGGCACAGATGCTTGCAGAAGGGGATGTGAATGTAGTACGATATGTGCGAAGGTTCTCCCCGGTTTGAGTCGGAAACGGCTCGCAGCCAATCCTCCTTCGAGCATCCTGTAGTAAATTGGTTGGCAGGGGGATAGCTTGTGTATCGGGGAACCGGACGGTTATATTTTTCCAGCAATAGTTGATCCATCGGAGGGGGTAATGCGCACTCCCGGTAAAACGGCAGCCCTATGCTCCGGCTTTGCCAGGGGTGCGGTGAAATGCAAAGGTAACGAAAAGAAAGGCAATCAGAGCCAGACAGAGCTCAGCAAAGAAGAGTCCGCTATAGCCGAAGTGGTCGGCAAATTTGCCCGATGCTATGGCTATTAACATGCTGGAAAAGTGCGCAATAACGGTTTGCAGGGTGAAGTCGGTGCCCTCGAGCCCTTTGCGAACCCGCTCCATGGCAGTGGTGTAGAGTATCACGCTGGCTGCTCCGTAGCTGCTCCAGATCAGGACAATTCCCAGATAGAGGGTGGGCGCCGAGAAGCCCGATAGCGACATGATCCAGATGTAGGAGGCTGCCATTAATACGTAGAAAGCGCCGCCTATACGGGCCGTTTTTCGGGGAATGCGTTTCATGAGGTAGCCGCCGGTAAAGGATCCGGCACAGCCTGCCAGGGTGCCGATGATGCCCACCATCAAGCCTATTTTCGGCATATTATATCCCAGGTCTACCATCATGGGTTTGAGCATGGCCAGGGTTCCAATCAGGCCTGAATAGCATAAACCCAGAAAGAGAAGCAGTTTTCCGGTTCCTTTTCGGGCAAAGAAGCGAAACAGATCGTTCCATCGAATTTTTTTGGGGGGTGCAGGTTCCACAATTAACGGGCTTTTACGCAAAACCAGCGGAAGCAGTGCCACCAGTACAAAGGCCGACAGGGCGTAGAGTAGTGTGGTCCAGCCCCATTTGGCAAAGAGAATCAGGAGCAACCCCGACCCGATCCAGGTACCGGCAAATCCCCCCATCGACTGAATGCTTCCTGCCATGCTCTTCTCTTTTTTGGGAAAGGAGAGTACTGCCAGGGCGTCGGTAGCGATGTCTTGTGTGGCGGAGGCCAGGAAAGCAAGTACTACCAGCGCAAAGAGGGCCGGAAAGTGGAGGGTGATATCCAGAAATGAGACGGCCAGAATCAGGAGGGCGTAGAGCAGCTCCGACGAGATAATCCATCGGAAGTAATCCTTTTCGCTGCGGGTACGGGCATCGATAAGAGGGGCCCAGATAAACTTCAGGATCCAGGGGAGTTTAATCAGTTGCAACAGGCCGATCGAGGCCAGGGAGTAGTTCTCTTGCCGCAGTACCACCGGTATGGCGGTAGAGAAGAAACTCATGGGAATGGATTGTGCTATGTAAAGAAAAAAGAAGGCAACCATCTTGCCGCTCTGGCTCCGGGTCATATTTCTGGCTTAGGATGAAAATTGCTTACAAGGTTGGGTATTCTTCGGGCGCTATAATCGGCCGAAATGATCTGTTGCAATGATCTGTTGCAATGATGGGCCAAAGATATTATATCTGCAGGGTAATTCTCAGCCCTCCGAGAAAGGGGAGCCCTTTTTGCACAAACGATTTTCCCATGGAGTTGAAGTAAAAGGCGTGATAGGAGGTAGATCCGATGTTGCGCATCCACACTTCGTATCCCACTTTTCCTTTGTCGAACCGGAGGGTGGCATTTATCAGACCGTAAAATTTCTGGCTGGCGTCGTTTTTCTCGTTCCACCAGATTTTCCCGGTACCGTTGTAAAAGCCACTCAGGGTCATTTTGTTGAATAGGGGGGTGTTGACGTTTCGCGAGTAGATCAATCCTCCGGAAAAGGTATTGGCGGGCACAAAAGGCAGGTAGTTGCCCGAGTAGTCGGCCTCGGCACTGGGTTTGTGTTCGCGGAAAGTGGCGTGCGTATAGCCGTAGGCGGTCTCTATCCGCAGATGGGGGGTTATCTGCCCGCGCAGGCTCACTTCTACCCCTTTACTGGCCGATTTTCCCGCGTTTTTCAACATCGATCCTTTTCCCGACGGAAGCGGTTGGTAGATCTGTTGATGACGCCAGTCTATGTAGAAGAGTGCCACCTCTCCGCTCCAGTTGCCTTTTGGGGTGATAAACTTGGCTCCGGCCTCGTAGGTATAACTGTATTCCGGATCGAAACTTCGGTCTTCGGGGCGTTCGAACGAGGTGTTAAAACCTCCCGTTTTGTACCCCTTGGTAGCCGAAAGATAGACCCTGTTCCGTTTGCGGAAGGTGTATTGCAACGACAGCTTGGGCGAAAACTGATGAAAACTGAGCCGATTCCTGAATTGGTCGGCCTCTGTGGTGAGTCCTTGCGTGGTGCGGTAATAGGTATAGTGGGTGCGAGCCTGTTCGTAGTCGTAGCGAAGGCCAAAGGTGAGCGCAAGCGGCACCTCCCCAAAGGGGGTAAGCGACGATTGGTGATAGAGGGCCACGCCCGAGGTGGGGGTGTCGTACTGTTTCAGGGTTTGAAGCGGGTGGGTGAGGTTATTTGCGGCCAGGGCATCCTCTTTGTATTGCATCTGCACCCGGTTTTTTAGCGACTGCACAAATCCGAAGAGCCCCAGATGCCAGCGCATCCGCTTTTTCGGATCGGGATCCGACTGCAGCTCAATCTCTTGCGACCACATATTTTGTTGCTGATTCTGGGTTACAAAATAGGCGTTCCTGGTAGAGAAGTCCTGGTCTACGGCCTGTCGGTCCGAGAGAAACTGAAAGCCGGTACGGGCATGCAGCGTCAGGCTCCCCGCCTTTTTTTGCCAAGTGAGGCCATTGGTACTCATCTCGCGTTGATAACTGCTCGGGTCGTTATAGTTTACCGGGCTGCTCTCCTGTTCGGTTTGGTTGTATTGGGCGTATGGATAGCCTCCCTGATCGGAGTTTTCGTAGCTCATCACCAGATTGAGATCGCTGGTGTTGTCGGGTTTCCAACGCCACCGCATCTTAACTGATCCGGCATCGACAGGGTCGGTTCGCTTACCGCTGTATAGGTTGGTAAAATAACCGCCGTGCTGTTTGTACTGACCCGAGAGCGAAAATCCCACCTTTGGCGAGATCTCTCCGTAGTGTGCCGCCGAAGCCTCGAGCAGGTGATAATTCCCGGCACCCACCGTAAACCGGCTCCCCTTGTAGTTGAGCGGTAATTTACTCTGCACCCGGATAACCCCGCCCATGGTATTCCGGCCATAGAGCGTTCCCTGCGAACCGCTAAGCACCTCGATCCGTTCAATTTCGAGCATATCGAAGTCGAAAGCCGACTTTTCGAAATAGGGCACCTGGTCTACATAGAGCCCAACCGAGGGAGCATTGATTTTCGACCCTATACCCCTGATATAGATAGGCGAAGTGAGGCGCGACCCGTAATCGGGCATAAAGAGATTCGGCACAAACGCCGTAATCTCCTTTACCGAACCGATATTTTTACTCTTCAACTGCGAAGCCGAAAAAGCCGTAGCCGACAGCGGCAGCTCTCTGATATTGAGCCGCTCCTTATTAGCCGTAACCGACACCTCCTCAAAGTGATACAAATTATCGACCGAGTCGGGCAAATCCTCCGCAAAGTGCCCCGCGATCGGGCCCGGCACCTGCCCCGGCACCTGCCCCGCCACCTCGCCGGAAACAAGCCCCTGCCACATCAAAAAAAGAGAAACAAAACAGAAAAAAGCCAAACGCATACCACACAAAAATTTAGGAAGTCAAAGCTAGACAATCGCTCCCAAACCCCCTATCCCCCCAAATAGTGATTCTCTCAAACAATCCAAAATTTCGCAAAAACCTGTTAGTCAGATAACTAATTCCACATCCTCCGACATGCAGACACCAAATGCAGTAGAACGCCTCCCCCGCAATATGGGGTGGTGCTTTAGTGCTCTAGTGCTGCGCTTTGCGCATTAACTATTCACCCTTGATTTTTGCCTAATTTGGAGGTAACTGCCTCTTCGACAAGATAAATTTTGCGACCCATTCGCGCGCTCATTCGCTAAAAGAGAAGAACTCGCTTCGCTCAAACAGCTCCTCTTTTTAGCGCTCATTGAGAGCGATGGGTCCCCGCCAAACTTCTCCGGTTGTCTCCGAGGCAGTTACCTAAAAACGGCGACATTCTACGTCACCAAATCGCTGCTTCACTGTTACACTGCATCATTTTCGCGCAGCACATCAGAGCGCGCTAGCGCAGCATTAGAGCACTCGAAGTGCATAGCACTTTGAAGCATTAGAGCACTAATTAACCATTAACCATTAACCATTAACCATTAACCATTAACCATTAACCATTATTCATTGTATTCATACAGCAACGTCGACAGGTACCTCTCTCCTGTGTCGGGCAGTACTACCACTATCTGTTTGCCGTTGTTTTCGGGTCGGCGGGCCACTTCCAGGGCGGCGTGGAGGGCGGCTCCTGAGGAGATGCCGGCTAAAAGACCCTCCTCTTTTGCCAGGGCTCGCCCCATTTCGAAGGCCTCTTCGTTTTTTACGGTTATGATCTCGTCTATCAGGGCGGGGTTGAGGTTTTTGGGGATGAAGCCGGCACCGATGCCCTGAATTTTGTGGGGGCCGGGGTTGCCGCCCGAAATTACGGGCGAGTCGAAGGGTTCGGCAGCAATGATTCGGACTGAGGGATTCCGCGCCTTAAGGAGGGTGGCTACGCCTGTAAGGGTGCCGCCGGTGCCTACGCCTGCCACGAAAATGTCGACGTTGCCGTTGGTGTCGCGCCAGATCTCTTCGGCGGTGGCGGTTTGGTGAATGGCGGGGTTGGCATCGTTCTCAAACTGTTGCAGAATTACCGAACCGGCGATTTCGTCCTTTAGTTGTGCGGCTTTTGCAATGGCCCCTTTCATCCCTTCGGGACCGGGGGTGAGCACCAGTTTTGCGCCCAGGGCACTCAATAGTTTGCGCCGTTCTATGCTCATGGTTTCGGGCATGGTGAGTATCAGTGTGTAGCCCTTTACTGCCGCAACCATGGCCAGCCCGATGCCGGTATTGCCGCTGGTGGGCTCTATGAGGGTGGCTCCCGGTTTGAGAAGCTGTTTCTGCTCGGCATCCTCAATCATGGCCAGCGCAATACGGTCCTTTACCGATCCGCCCGGGTTAAAGGCTTCTACTTTGGCCAGTATGGATGCATGAATGCCCCTTTTGGCGGTTATGCGTTGTAAGGAGAGCAGTGGGGTATTGCCAATGAGTTGGGTCAGGTTGTGGGCTATTTTTTTCATGGTTCAGACAATTATGCGGTTGTTGTGCGGTTGTGAAATTTTCTACTGCAAAAATGGGGCGGATTTCTTGGCGAAACTATCGCATAAATGTGGTATTTTTATTTTTCATTAACACTACAAGGCCATGCTAAAAGTAGGTGATAAGGCTCCCGATTTCTCTGCAATCGATCAGGACGGTAACGAGGTGACGCTCTCCGGGTTTGCCGGTAAGAGACTGGTTCTCTATTTTTATCCTAAGGATAACACGCCGGGTTGTACTGCCGAGGCGTGTAATTTGCGCGATAATTATCATCGCTTTCTTGCCGAGGGGTATGCGGTGGTGGGGGTGAGTAAAGACAGCCCCGCCAGTCACAAAAAGTTTATTGAGAAGTTTACGCTCCCTTTTCCGCTGGTGGCCGACACCGAGGGCCGGTTAACGGAGCTCTATGATGCCTGGGGCGAAAAGTCGATGTATGGCAAGAAATATATGGGGGTGCTTCGGAAAACCTTTGTGATAGACCCGGCGGGGGTGATTTCGCAAATCATAGAAAAGGTGGAGAGTTCGCGTCATACCGCACAAATTTTGCCCTAGCGGGTGGCTTTTCCGGCAGAAACGCTTACCTTTGAGGATATACCGCTTTGAGGCGGTTTTCGCTTTTTATTCATGTTCTTTTACCTGTTTTAGATGAGCAACAGACGAGATTTTATGAAAACTGCCCTGGCGGGTGCAGCGGCTATAGGCCTTCCTGCGTCGCTGAGTGCGGGTTCGGCCCCTAAAGGCAAAGATAACGCGTCGGCCAATCTCTTTAAGTTGGGGATGGCCGGTTACACGTTTGTGAAGTTCGATCTCGACACCACGTTGAAGGTGTTAGATAAACTGGATGTAAGGTATTTGTGTATCAAGGATTTTCATCTTCCGCTGAATGCTACCGATGCACAGATTGCCGCTTTTCATGCCAAGCTTGCCGAAAAGAAGATTGTGGGTTATGGCGTGGGCCCCATCTATATGAAGAGC
Source organism: Bacteroidales bacterium (assembly GCA_050256115.1). Taxonomy (GTDB): domain Bacteria; phylum Bacteroidota; class Bacteroidia; order Bacteroidales; family UBA4181; genus JAQVSH01. The sequence continues at coordinate 7,667 of JBFWIG010000005.1, forward strand.
AAAGAGGAGGTCGACAGGGCCTTTGCTTATGCCAAAAGGGTGGGCGTGAAGTTGATTGTGGGGGTTCCTAATCTGGAGTTGTTGCCCTATGTAGACCAAAAGGTAAAGGAGTACGATTTTACCTATGCCATTCATCTGCATGGCCCCGATATTGAGCTCTATCCGCATGCAACCGATGTGTGGAATCACACCAAAGATCTGGACCCTCGCATTGGAATGTGTCTGGATATTGGTCATAATCTGCGTGCCGGGTATGATCCGGTGGCCGACCTCAAGAAGTACCATACCCGCGTGTTCGATGTCCATATTAAGGATGTTACCGATGGCTCGAAAGCCGGAAGAGGCATTGAGTTTGGACGCGGCAAAATTGATTTCCCAGCGTTTGTACAGATGTTGCGTCAGGTGAAGTATACCGGGGTTTGCAGTCTGGAATATGAGAAGGATATGGACGATCCGTTCCTGGGCATTGCTGAGTGTATCGGCTACTTTAAGGCCGTTCAAAAGCTGGCGTAATCCATTTTTTTCGGAAAGGAGGGTGCTTTGCCGTTGTGAGGTGAGGTGCCCTCCTCTCTTTTTGTTTCGATGTATGGCAGCTGCGTTTCGGCATCAGGAAGCAAAAAGGGAATAACTTAACATTAAATTAACATTGGGAGCCCTTTTTCCTTTTTTTGCCTCCCTGTAAGAATGTAGATTTGCAGCCCGTAAGCCGGAGGGCATACGGTTTGTTACGCGCCACCTTTATCCTCTACGTGCCGATACCCGGCTTTGTTCGAAAATGATTTCGCAATAGATTAATCTTACCCGTATGATCGATATGATGGATGTCATTTACCTGACACTCTTTATTGTGTTTGTTACCTTTTTAATAGGTTTTGTGGTGGCCTGGTTTATTTCGCTGATTGTGCCTATTACCGATGTGGCGGCGTTTTTCGATGAGCATCAACTGTCGCTGAAGCGGCTTAAGCGTATTGAGAAGGCTCGACAGAAGGGGAGAAAGGCCAAAGTAAAAGGTGTTAGTGAGTTGGAAGATTACTACTATGAGGCTCACCCGGATGCCCTTTCGGAAGATCTCCGCGATGAGGAGAACCGTCTTCAGGAGAACCGGCTTGAGGAGAGTAAGGGGAAGCAGTTCTCTTTTTTCCGCGAGAGTGCCGGTAAGAAGAAGAGCACCGGTAAAAAGCGGGTCGATGCAGTAAAAGAGAAGCGCGAGGAAAATTCTTTGTAAAATGGAAAATATAGATCTGGGGTTTTTGTTTCAGGGTTTTGGCACGTTGGCGGCCTCACCCTGGAGTGTAATTGGAATGCGGTTGGGATTGATTGCTTTGGGCTTTCTGGTTATTGTTCTCGGACTGAAAGGGGTTTTGGAAGGGCTTGTAATGGTGCCAATGGGTATGGGAATGATTGCGGTGAACGCCGGTGTGCTTTTTCTTCCGGATGGTTCGCAGGGTAATCTCTTTTTGAATCCGTTGGTGAGCGATACGAATGAGTTGATGACGCTGATGCAGATAAATTTTTTGCAACCGGTGTATACGTTGCTCTTTAGTAACGGTTTAATTGCCTGTATTGTGTTTATGGGGATCGGGGTGCTGCTCGATGTGGGCTATCTGCTGCGCAAGCCCTTTGCCGGAATGTTTATTGCGCTCTGCGCAGAGTTGGGTACTTATCTTACCTTTCCTTTGGCCAATGCAATGGGGCTTACACCCGGCCAGAGTGCTTCGGTGGCCATGATCGGAGGCGCCGACGGCCCTATGGTGCTTTTCACCTCGCTCTGCCTCTCGAAGGAGCTCTTTGTGCCTATTACGGTGGTGGCCTATCTCTATCTGGGGCTTACCTATGGCGGCTATCCCTATCTGGTACGTCTGCTGATTCCTAAGCGGCTCAGAGCCATTAAGATGCCTCGCACTGAGCCGGTTAAGAATTATAGCCCCAAGATAAAGATCATCTTTGCTGTTTCGCTTTGCGGATTGCTCTGTTTTCTCTTCCCGGTGGCTGCACCTCTCTTCTTTTCGCTTTTTGTAGGGGTGGTTATCCGCGAATCGGGGATGACCCGTTTTATCGAACTCATCGGTGGCCCGATGTTGTATGGCGCCACTTTTATGTTGGGTATTTTGTTGGGCACGCTTTGTGATGCTCAGCTACTGCTCGATCCTGTGGTGCTGAAACTGCTCTTTCTGGGCATCTTTGCCCTGTTGATTTCGGCTATAGGCGGGATTATCGGCGGCTATGGCCTCTACTTTATTACCAAAGGGAAGTTTAACCCGGTAATCGGGATTGCAGGTGTGAGTTGTGTGCCCACAACGGCCAAGGTGGCTCAGAAGATTGTGAGCAAAGACAATCCCTCCTCTCTGATCCTGCCCGAGGCTATCAGTGCCAATATTTCGGGTGTGATTACCTCGGCCATTCTTACCGGTCTCTTCATCACCCTGGTTCCGCTGCTTACCAAATAGGGCTCTCTGCGCTACTCTTTGCTCCAGATTCGGTTGTTCAGGTTGAGGTCGCGAACCACATCGAGCATGGAGATTAACATGCCAAAGTCGGCAGAAAATTGTTCTTTCCGGTTGGCCGGTTTCCAGATGCCGGTTTCGAAATAGTTTTTTCGGGTAGAGATGGCTGTTACCACATTCGAGTCGATGAAGCTTAGGGTGGGTTTGTTGAATTTGGTGTTGAGTTCAACGATTCGCTCCATCAGTGAGGGGGTTAGAATATAGCGGGCCTCTACCGGATCGGTAGAGTATACATCGTATATCTTTTCGAAGCGCGGGTCTTCCAGTTTAACCCTACTCCCTTTTCGGGGGAGTTTTATCCAGGTGTCGCGGTGAAGCACGGTTTGGCCCGAAAAATGTTTGTTAAAATCGGCCACAAAGAGAAATCCTTTAAAGATATCCTCCCATCGTACCTGGGTTCGCCCCTTTGCGTCGACAGTAACTACTTTCCTTTCTGCATGTACCTCGGCCAGAAAGAAGGCGGTTTTGTCTATCTTCCCCTGCATCAGATCTTCCGAATGATAGCGGTCGGGGGCTGTCTCAAAGAGCCGACAACTCCGAAAGAGCGATTCGGGAATGCCTGATTCGGGGCGATAGGTAGAACCCGGTACCAGACTCTCCAGTATGGGAGCAACGATGTTCTGTTTGTAGTATCGGGAAAGTGGTCCGGCCTTACGCTGAATCAGAATAAGGCCGGCGATGCCTCCGGTAAGCAGTAATCCGATAAGTGGCACAATGTTTTTTGTGGCCACAGCCAAAACGGCGCCTGCCACCAGACCCACAATCAGGGCAACCATGGCCTGTTGTATGCCTCTCTTTTTCAGTTTTTCTCTTTCGCTCTCCAATTGGGTGAGGTGAGGTGTCATGCGCAGAAATAGGGCGTCGAGCGATGGTGACATAGCGTGCTGATTAAGTGAAATTATGGGTGTGCGGAGAGGCGCTCCAAACTTGTATCCGAATTCCGAAGCCGGGTTCCGAAGCCGAATTCCGAAGCCGGGTTACGAAGCAGAAGCAGAAGCAGAAGCAGAAGTAGGAGCCGGAGTAACAAAGCGGAACCAGGTGCGGGGTTTAAAGCCGAAAAGAGACGCAATCAAACTTCCGGGAAACATCATTACGGCATGGTTGTATTCGGTAACTGAGGCATTATAGGTGCGTCGTGCAGCCGAAAGTTGCTCTTCCATTTCGGTAATGGCGCGTTGAAGTTGCAGGAATTGGTCGGAGGCCTTCAGATCGGGATATTTTTCGGCAACCACCTGTAGTTTTTGGGTCATCCCCGAAAATTGGCGGTCGAAATTCTCTTTCTCTTCGTTGCTGAGGGTGCCAAACTGTTTGGATCGGAGGCGCGTAATCTCTTCGAGGGTGGCCGACTCGTAGGCCGCATACTTTTTTACTACCGCTAATAGATTAGGAATCATGTCGAACCGCTGTTTTAACATGACATCTATTGTAGAAAACGACTGGTCGGTTTCGTTCCTTCTCCGAATGAGCCGATTGTATTGAATCAGGGCCCACAGGAGGAGGATGGCCAACAAGGCAAGAAGTAATTGCATTGTAATAGGGTTTAGTAGGATGGATGGCTCTTACGCACAAAGTAAACATTATTTTTTCTTTTTACCTTTGATAGGGTAGCTCACCGTTCCGTATATGTAGGATATCTAATTTGCTGTTCCATGAAGATCTTTTGGTGTATTGGGTTTTTCTGTTCTCTTATTCTGGCATCTCTATTCTCTGTGAACGGACAACAGCCTTCTCATTTGTCGGTTTCCGGGGGAGGCCTCTCTCCTTCTGCCGAGGCGGAGGGCCGGGCTCTATCGGTGAGCGGGGTCTATCCCCATCTGGTGATGTATAACCCGAATCTGAGCGAGATTAGTAAAGCCGGCGAGTCGGGCATCGGGGTGGTGGTGCCCTGGGCCGGTAAGTTGTGGGCGCTCACCTATCCGGCGCATTTCTACACCGGGAGTTCCGATCGGCTTTATACGATCGATGCCAATTTAAAGCTGGAAAGTCGCAGCGAAAGTAATGGGGGAAGCCATGCAAACCGGATGATTCATCGCGAGTCGGATCAACTCTTTATGGGGTACTATGTGATTGATGGGGCGGGGAAGGTGAAAACCCTTTCGCCCTCCGATATGCCGGGTCGGCTTACTGCCAATGCCCGCCATTTGACGCAGCCGGCAAAAAAGATCTATTACTACACCATGGAGGAGGGTCTGTATGAGGTAGATGTGAAGGATCTCTCTGTAACTACGTATCACCTTGATGGGAATATCGCCCCAAAGCCCAATCAGCCCGCCAGGGCGCCTCTGAACGGTTGGCATGGGAAGGGAGCCTATTCGGGTCAGGGAAGGCTGGTTGTGGGCAATAACGGTACCGATAACTGGCAAACGGCCTCTGCATCGGGGGTTCTTGCAGAATGGGACGGCAGGCTTTGGACAGAGCGCGAAAAGATGCAGTTTACCGAGGTTACCGGGCCCGGGGGTATCTATGGCAATCGCTCCGATTCGGATCCTCTTTGGGCTGTGGGCTGGGATGCTGCTTCGTGCGTGTTAAAGCTTCTGGATGGAGGTCTCTGGCACACGTTTCGGTTTCCCAAGGCCAGTTTTACCTACGACGGGGCGCATGGCTGGCATACTGAGTGGCCCCGTATCAGAGAGGTGCAGAATGGGCGTTTTTTAATGACCATGCACGGGATGTTTTGGGATTTCCCGGCATCTTTTGGTGCCGGCACTACTGGGGGCATCTTTCCGCTCTCTTCGTATCAAAAGGTGATTGCCGATTTTGCCTTTTGGAACGGTAGGGTGGTGTTTGGGTGCGACGATGTCTCGATGTTCGATAATAAATTTGTGGGGCGCCCCCAGTCGAATCTCTGGTTTGTGGAGCCCGAACGGCTCTATCGGTTAGGTCCGCGAAACGCTTTTGGTTCGGTGTGGAACGCTAAGCAGGTTGTGGCCGGCGAGATCTCGGATCCCTTTTTGATGCATGGTTTCGATTATAAGTGTATTCATCTGTCGCACAAAAGCGATAAAGCGGTTCGTTTTACGGTGGAGATCGATAAAACGGGTACCGGCTCCTGGAGCAACTTTAAGACCGTTTCGGTTCCGGCGGGCGGTTATGATTTTCTGTTGCTTTCGCCGAACGATCGTGGCGAATGGGTTCGGATTGTGGCTCGCGATGCAGCTTCGCAGGTTACGGCCCGACTCTTTTACACCGATGCCTCTCAACGCGAAGCCCTTTTGCAGTCGTCTCAGTTTGCTTCGCTCCCTGCAGTGGGGTACGAGGGTGCCAGAATGGGGGCTCTTATCCGTCCGGGTGCATCTTCCAGTGTAACGCTCGAGGCCGCATTCCCGTTGCATCGCGGTCAGCCTGCCGGATTAGCCGGAAAGTCGTTCGAGGTTTCGGGCGATTTGCGTTTTTTTCAACTGCCAACAGATTCGCTCTATCAGCGTTTGAGCCGTGATATTGCCATTGGGGTGGATTACACGTTTGATGAGGCCTCGGTGATTATGGTAGACCATCTGGGGGTAAAGCGACGCCTGCCCAAAGGGAGCGAACGCTACGATCTTCTTCCGGCGCAATCTATGCGTGCAGTACGCGAGGTGGCCACCGAAAGGAGTTTGTTGAACTGTCACGGTATCTTCTATGAGTTGCCCCGCGATATCTCGGGTGGCCTGGCCTGTGTGAGACCTATTGCAACGCACAACCGGATGATTTACGATTTCTGCGGCTGGCGCGGCCTGATGGTGATGTCGGGAGCGCGCTCAGGCGCCGGGCCCGATGGCCACTTCTTCTCCTCCGGCGGAGGTGCTGCGGGCAATCCGGGTAATCTTAGCGGTCCCGGACTTTGGTTTGGCGTAATCGACGATCTCTGGGCTTTCGGGAAGCCTGTTGGAAAAGGGGGGCCCTGGAAGAACAGCCAGGTGGCAGGAGGGGTCTGGTCTGATCCCTATCTAATGACCGGATTCGACAAAAAACAGGTACAACTTGAACATAACAGCCCCAATCCGGTTCTCTTTACGGTTGAGGTTGATCTTACGGCTACCGGAAACTGGGTGGTGTATGATACCTTTTCGGTTAAACCCGGAAAAGCTCTGCTCCACAGGTTTCCGGTGGGTTATTCGGCTCACTGGGTTCGGATAAAAGCCGATACCTCATGCCGGGCCTCAGCACTCTTTACCTACTTTTAATCACTTTTCGCTCTTTTTAACGACCCCGCTCATGGAACTCACCCTCACAACACCCTCTCTGCTCTTTTCGGCCGTATCGCTCATCCTCCTGGCCTATACCAATCGGTTTCTTGCTTATGCACAGGTGGTTAGGAATCTGCGCGCCTCCGACTCAAAACTGGCTAATGTTATGACCGTAAAACAGATACAAAACCTGAAAAAACGGCTCTACCTAACCCGATCCATGCAAATCCTGGGCATCTCAAGCCTCTTGCTGAGTGTAATCTCCATGTTCTTTATCTACATCGGCTGGCAGATGACCGCCGTCTACATCTTTGCCGCCGCCATCCTTCTGCTCATCGCCTCGCTCATAGTCTCAATCAGAGAGATCGTGATTTCGGTAAAAGCGCTGGAAATTTTTTTACAGGCGGATTGAGGATGGGTTGCAGATGCAACCATCCTCACCGCCTGTAAAAAAATTAGTGCTCAAGTGCTCAAGTGCCTAAGTGCTCAAGTGCCTAAGTGCCTAAGTGCTCAAGTGCCTAAGTGCTCAAGTGCTCAAGTGATCTGGTGCTCAAGTGATTCGAATCGCTTACGCGCTTCAAGTGCTCTAATCTACTAGTTACGCGCATGCGCGTAAGAGAGATAGTTCATGGCGCGAAGCGCAGCACTATAGCTCTCGCGCGTTAGCGCGATGCATTAGTTTAATTCGCTTGTCGTTGATCGCGATTAACTCGTCTATAGCTCTCGCGCGTTAGCGCGATGCATTAGAGCACTCTATTGTTGTGTATACGCAAATTTCCCACTAAAGTAGAGCATTTGGTATTTTATGGCGTTGGCCCAGTAGTTCCAGTTGTGGGCGCCGGGGCGTTCGGTGTAGTCGTGGGCTATTTTCTTTTCTAGCAGGAGGGTGTGGAGCATGCGGTTGATGCCGATGAAGAAGTCGTCGGTTCCGCACTCTATGCTCAGGTTGAGTTCGCCATTTTTTAGTTGGCGGGCTATGGTGATTACGGAGTTTTTGTGCCACAGTTCTTCGTTGCCCTGGTAGGGGCCAAGTTTTTTTGCGATGTCCCAGCTAGTTACGGAGTGGGTGAGGTCTACGCCTCCGCTCATGCTGCCTGCGTTGGCAAAGAGGTTGCGGTGACGGATGGCCAGGTAGAGGGCACCGTGTCCGCCCATACTTAGGCCGGTGATGGCCCGTGATTCTCTCTGTTTGAGGGTTTTGTATTTTTGGTCGATGGCCGGAATCAGCTCATGGATCATGTAGGTTTCGTATTGATAGGCCGGATCAATAGGGCTGTCGAGGTACCAGCTCGAGAAGCCTCCGTCGGGGCAAACAATGATGGTGTGGTATTGGTTGGCCAGCTCTTTGATTGCGGGCACTTTTTTAATCCATCCGTCGTAATAGTCGCTGTAGCCGTGCAGAAGGTAGAGTACCGGGTAGCGTTGGTCGGGCGAACCATTGTCGGGGGTGATGACCACATTTTTTATGGCTTTTTGCATTTTGGGGCTCTGCAGTATGAGGGTGTCGACTGCTGCCGAAAGGGTGGTGTTAAGACAAGCCCATAAAAGTAAGGCCAGGGAGAGTGATTTTTGCATGACGGGAAAGAATATAATGGTTAATTTTTAATGGTGAATGGTGAATGCGCTGGATTATAGTGATTTGGTGCTTCGAAGCGCGGTGCGCTTCGAGTGCTCTGGTGCTGCGCCACGAGCCGCGCTTGCGCGTTTATCTCTTTCTTTTTTTGCGCGAAGCGCAGCACTAATGCACAAGAGCACTATCTCTTCACTAGAGCACCCGCGCGTCAGCGCATCACTAGAGCACTTGTGCGAAGCACATCAGCACTTGAAGCGCATAGCGCTTCGAAGCACTATAGCACTATCGCGCAGCGCTAGAGTTCTGTACACAAAGATAGAAGGCTTTTTTTGGCTATTCGGTATGTTTTATAGCATATTTTTTGCACTTTTTGTGGCGGTTGTCGGATATAAAAATTTTTTTTGTGAATTTTGTTTGGTATTGCTTAGAATTGAAATAATTATCCTTTATATTTGAATCATACTACTTCGGATCTTTGATACATTTAACGCAGGTTCAGCTACATCTTGTTTTTCATACTACTGGTTATGCATACAACTAGCTCTACATACTACTAACCTATCTAATTTTTTTACCATGAACAAGTCTGATTTAATTGATGCCATTGCCGCTAAGTCCGGTTTAACCAAAACTGATGCAAAGAAAGCGCTTGAAGCTACTATCGAAGCTGTCGCAGAAACGTTGAAAGCCGGTGGGCGTGTTTCGCTCGTGGGTTTCGGTTCGTTCTCGGTTTCTGAACGCGGAGCCAGAACAGGTCGTAATCCCCAGACTGGAAAAGAGATCAAGATTGCTGCTAAAAAGGTGGTCCGCTTTAAAGCCGGTGGCGAGTTGGCTGAATTGTAAGTCGCTGTCATGTTTACCAAAAAAAGGGGGCTCTCGCTGAGAGGCCTCCTTTTTGTTTGCCTGCCATAGCTATGCTGAATACCGTTACTCTCAACACCGATGTTGTTTTAACCCAATATCTTTCGCAGTTTTTAACCGAACGTCGCCTCAGGTTGATTGATGGGGTGTTGGAAAGCCGTAGCCGTTATATCACCTGCCTGCTCGAGGATATTTATCAGTCGCAGAATGCCAGTGCTATTGTACGAAGTTGTGAGTGTTGCGGCTTGCAGGAGATTCATGTGGCTGAGGAAACTAATCCGTTACATTATAATCCCCTGGTTTTAAGAGGGGCTGATAGATGGATTGATGTTATTCGCCATCCCCGCGATGAAAGGCCGGCGATCGATACCTCCGGCGAAAGGCCGGGGCATGAAAGGCCGGCAATCGATGGTCGCGGCGAAAGGCCGGGGCATGAAAGGCCGGTGCTCGATAGGCGGGGGGAGAGGCCGGCGCTGGAGAGTGCGCTCTCTGCGCTCCGGAAAGGTGGGTATAGGATTGTGGCCGCCACGCCGCATGCCAATGACTCGGATGTGGAGGGGTTCGATCTGGAGGGTGGTCCCTTTGCTTTGGTGATGGGAAATGAGAAGAGGGGTGTCTCGCAAGCGGTGATGGCGGTGGCCGACGCGTTTGTGCGCATTCCGATGTTCGGTTTTACCGAGAGTTTTAATGTGTCGGTTTCGGCGGGTATATTGCTGTCGCAGCTTGCGGTCAGGTTGCGTGCTTCGGACATTTCGTGGCAGTTATCGGATTCTGAGAAGAGGCGGCTCCGTTTGGAGTGGGTAAAACTGTCGCTTCGCAATCCGGAAGCGTTGATTGCACGGTTTTACGAGCGGCCTAAAGAGTAGCTCTGTTTAAAAGTTTTGTCTGTAAAGGCGGGTGCTTTCGCTTCATTTTTTGTAACATTGTAAATTATTATCTGCAGTGCAATTGCTTCATATTGCCTTTAATCATAACTTATTGTAATGAGCATGAAATTCGTAGCCTCCAGTTCTGAGATTCTGAGTCATCTCCAAGCCGTTAACCGGGTTATCGGATCGCGCAATACCTTGCAAATTCTGGATTGTATCCTTTTTCAACTTAACGATAAGCTCCTGACCTTTACCGCTTCCGATTTGGAAACTACCATTGTTTCGTCGGTGAAGCTCGAGAAGGCGGAGGGCGAAGGGAGCATTGCCGTGCCTGCCAAAATTTTGATCGATACGCTCAGAGGTTTTGCCGAGCAGCCGCTTGTTTTTGACATAACCCCCGCTTCCGGATCGCTGGTCATTAACTCCGGTAACGGACGCTATGCGTTAACCGGTTTGAACGGTGCTGATTTTCCGCAACTGCCGGGGCTGGATCCGGAGACGCAGACTGAGGTGCAAATGCCGCTCGAGCTTCTGGTAAACGGGATTAATAAGTCGGTATTTGCCACTGCCGACGATGAGTTGCGTCCGGTGATGAATGGGATCCTGGTAGAGCTGGGCGATGATTTTATCAGTTTTGTGGCGTCCGATGCGCATAAGTTGGTTTGCTACCGAAGGAATGATCTCTCGCCCGCTTCGGAGGCCGCTTTCATTTTGCCCAAGAAGCCGGCTAATCTGCTCAAAAATCTGGTGGTGAAAGAGAATGCCACTGTTAAGCTGGCTTTCGACAACAAAAACGCGCTCTTTACCATGGCGGGTCACACGCTCTTTTGTAGATTGGTAGAGGGTAAATACCCCAGTTATCAAACCGTTATCCCCAAGAATAATCCCAATAAACTTACCATAGACAGGTTGGAGTTCTGCAATTCGCTGAAACGGGTGGCGGTTTATGCCAATCAGGCCAGCAGTCTGGTAAAGCTCGATCTTACCGGGAACGAGCTGGTTATTTCGGCGCAGGATGTAGACTATTCTATTTCGGCCACCGAACGGCTTACCTGCGTCTATGAGGGCGATCCGATTACCATTGGCTTTAAGGCGGTTTTCCTGATCGAAATTCTTTCGAACCTCTCTTCGCCAGATGTGATTTTCGAACTCTCCGATCCCTCCCGCGCCGGATTACTCCTCCCCAGCCAGACCGACCACGAGGGCGAGGATGTGTTGATGTTGCTCATGCCTATGATGATCAACGCTTAATTACTTACACCTATTGCATGAATCTTCAGCTTAACAGACCCCTCATCTTTCTGGATCTTGAAACCACCGGTCTCAGTATCTCTGCCGACCGCATAGTTGAGTTGTCTTGTTTAAAACTTTTTCCCGACGGAACCGAGCAGGTTAAAACCTATCTGCTTAATCCGACGATTCCTATCAACCCCAGGGCTACCGAAATTCATGGCATATCCGATGCCGATGTAGCGGGATGTCCCACCTTTGCCGATATTGCCCGCGAGTTGGTGGAGCAGTTTGAGGGGTGCGATTTTGCCGGTTACAATTCGAATAGGTTTGATTTTCCGATGTTGGCCGAGGAGTTTCTGCGGGCAGGGGTAGATATCGATCTTAAATCGCGCAACTTTATCGATGTGCAGGTTATCTTTCATCGGATGGAGCAGCGAACCCTCTCGGCGGCCTACCAGTTCTATTGTAATAAAGATCTTACCAATGCCCATAGCGCCGAGGCCGATACCCGCGCCACTTGTGAGGTGCTGATGGCGCAGTTGAGTCGTTATCCCAATCTGGGTACCGATGTCGATGCGCTTGCCAAATTTTCGTCGGTGGGCAGAAGTGTCGACTATGTTGGGCGGATTGTTTACGATGACCGGGATCGCGAGGTCTTTAATTTTGGGAAGTATAGGGGTGTGCCGGTTGTGGAGATCTTCGAAAAGGATCCTTCGTACTACAGTTGGATGATGAATGGCGATTTTCCCCTGCACACCAAGAAGGTGCTGACCGCGTTAAAACAGCGCTATCTGGCCGAAAAATAGCCTATGAACATTTTCGCTGTCGGTCTCAACTATCACGAGCATATTCGGGAGTTTGGCGGTGAAGTGCCGTCCGAGCCGGTAATCTTTATGAAGTCGAGTACGGCTTATCTTCC
>JBFWIG010000006.1:0-18268 GCA_050256115.1 Bacteroidales bacterium
CATCGACATAAGCTATCATGTCGTCGAGATTATTCCCGTCGCGTCCGGAAGCTTTGCGCTCTAATTTCTTGATTACTTTATCTTTACGTTTTTTCTCTTTCTTCTGCGCAATCTCTTTTTTGTTCCACGAACCCTGCGATCTGGCCATTTTTTCTTCCTCATTTTGATGTTCTGCAAAGGTAATCCAAATCCGATAAATTCCTATGCTCTTTTAGAATGCAATAATCGGCCTAACCAAAAGATTACATCTCTTCGCTACTTATTTTCACAATAACCATCTCTCCATACAATTCGAGCTTCAGATCCATTATCATTTTTCGCGAAAACAGAGGATCCGAAGATTGGTTGGGCTCGAATAGGGTTAGGTTGGAGCGCCTTCTCAAACTAAGCGTAACCTTGGCAGAGCGAACCGGAAGATCTTTTCGGGTGGCAAGGTCATAAACCGAAACCTCGCGAAACAGCACCAGCCAGTGAGATCCGTCGCTCTTTTGCAACAGGGTGTAGTGCAGGTCGGGCTGCGAACTTTCTAAGGAAAAAAAGAGCGGTTCGGGAGTAAATTCCGTATCGGTGTCGTTGAGTATGGCTAGGGTGTTTTTGATGGAAAAGAAGGAGGGTTTCGGGGATCCGTCGGCGCGAATCAGGCCAAAATGGCACTCCATATCGGTATAGCCTATATCGGGCTTCAGATCAAGAAACTCATACTTATAGGATCGAACAATGCCTTGGTTAAAATAGACAAAAATAAGGCGGGGATGGTAGATGGCTGCGGCAAGTTCCGAAACGCCGGGGTGATTGGGATTGTTCTCTTTATTGTGATAACCACACTCCGTAACCAACAGCGGCTTATTGCCGCTCACCAGCCGGGCCGAATCTATGGCTGCCTGCATGGTCAAACCCCAGCCCCAATGCCGGGAGGGCGGTTGTCCTGCAGCATAGGGGTGCATATTACCGAAATCGAGCCATGGCTCAAGGTTTCCCAACTTCCCGGGATTAGATCGAATATTGGCCAGTGAAGAGACCACTACCGGTAGAGATTGGGTGGCCGGATTGCTTTTTACAGCCGTGAACAGTGCCTGTTGTTCGGCTCTCAGTTGCGATTCCCACCCGGACCGATTCCGATTGTCGGGTTCATTCTCCCCTTCCAGACCAAACAACATATCGCCCAATTGACGAGCCTGCACCACAGCCCGATCGGAGCGGGTAATGAGTAAAAGCTTCAATCCGTGCTTTCCCATCTCCTTATATTTTTCGACCACCTCCGGATTAAAGGTTCCGTCCCGAAAATGCTTAACCCCCAGTTCCAGGAGGCGGGGTTTAAGTAACTCCTCGTAGCGGGCATATTGGGTATCGGAGTATCCAAAATGGGTATTGACCCCCACCGAATGAACCAAATCGGAGGCTTTGCGGGGCATTGTCTCCTTTAAAAGGGTGGGCAAAGCCTCCTGGGCACAAAGAGACAAACAGGAAGAACCAGTCAAAATCATCGGCAGAAGCCGCAGGAGAATCCGGAGCAGGGAGGCCATATGGCGGAGCAATAAAACGACTTAGAGTTGCAAAATGAGCGGATAATCAGAAAGCGTAAGCGAGAGCTCTGTTGCGTTTCGGAGAACGCTATCGGGATGGGTGCCCTTTATCGGATCAAACACCACAATCTGCTTCGGAGCTTTGGCAAAGGTTACCTTCACAGTGTCGGACCCGCTTACGCGCTCTCCCCAAACCACCAATACAAAAGATCCGTCGCTCTTTTGCAGAAGAAGCTCATGCACGGTTTCGGGCATAGGGTCGATTGAATAGGAGAGTTCTCGTTGCCGGAGACTCTTTGCAGCAGCAGCTCTTCTCTTGCCGGCGGTTGGGTTATCGGCAAGAATGGTGGTGAGATTGTGCATATAGAGGGCTGCCCTCCGAGGGGTATAATCGGGCTTGTAAAATCCGAACTGTTGGTTTCCCGATTCATCGGATCGATCACGCAGAAGGTATAGGGCGGTATGTTTCCAACCACGGGCATACTGGGCCAAAAAGAGGTTCAACAACAGTCGGGCATGCTTCTCTTCGGTGATATCGCCCTTAATGGTTAAGCCCGTTTCGGTGGTAACCCTGGGGAGCGTTTCCAAAGCCGTTTCGGAATAGCCGGCAAACTTGCGCGCCCAAGTGGTTCCATAGTTCCCAAAGAGACCATCAATCGGACAGTCACGACCGGGCGAAGCCGCAAGCCAGGTTTGGTTGTGGTGCAACCCGGCAAAAGAGGGGTGCTCAATGTAGTTGTGGCAATTGGCATAATCGGCAAACCGGGTTCCTGCAGGCAACAAAGTGCCGGCCCCCTCGGGAATGGTAAGAAACTGCAGACCCACATTGTCGGTTTGCGCCCCATTCTCGCTGATACTCCACACCGGGTAGGTTTTAAGCATCTCATCGCCCTTTACTGCCGCATAGAGATCGGCCTGCAGCCGGGCTACAGGCAACCAGGAGAGTTTTCCGCCGCCCTTCTCGCCACGGTAGGTTACACCCCAGTTATTAGGTTCGTTATTCCCCTCAACAGCCAAAAGCGCACCGGCCGATGCCAGTTTTCGCGCCCCCTCCAACAAACGGGGAATGTCCGATCCGCCGCTGAGCAAACCGTAACTTGTTTTTACCCCGGCGTTACGAAAGAGGGCAATCTGATCGTCTACCGGAATATTACCTTCATACCCACTGCGCACCCAGCGAACACCGAGATATTTACAAATCTCTATGGTCTTATCGAGCAACTCGCCCCGCCTTGAGATAGAGCTATTCACTCCGATACTCTCCAAAAAATCGGCCGCCGGACGTGCGCTTACAACGCGGAATGCCCCCTCATCGGCGCGAACCGGAAGAGCGAGAACACAAAAAAAGAGGAAAGAGAAGAAGAGAGACATAATTTTGAATGATTAATGGTGAATGGTGAATGGTGAATGAGTTAGTACGCGCAAGCGCGGAGGGATAGTGCTTTAGTGCTCTGGCGCGCGAATGCACGCAGTGCTCTAGTGCTGCGCTTCGCGCGAAAAGACAAATACGCGCAAGCGCGGAAATCAGTTAGTTCATGGCGCGAAGCGCAGCACTTGAGCACTTGAGCACTTGAGCTTTAGAGTTTCGTTGCATGCTGGTTATTTAAGGGGGACGGTGGCATTCCATGCGGTGGCTTCGGTAAATTCACGGGCGGCAAAGCACCATACTATCACTTTTTTGGTGCGTAGGTAATCGGCATTGGCTCGGCTTTTTCTGTATACGTTGATACGGGCCGGAGTGGCTCCCGAACCGCGAACACCCACCACATCGACAGGGGTTCCCAGTGCAAACGCAAGTTGCGAAGCAAGCCCCGCATTCGCGGCAAAGAGGTCGGCTCCCGCATCGAATACCAACGTGTGGCTGTCGCCCATCAATAGCACCGGACTCTGATCGCTCTTTACCGGATCGCCCTGGATGTAACGAACCCAACGCTTCTCGGACGCAGAGGCCGAAGCCCCTTGTAACGACTGCTGCAAATCGCCCGTCAGATTGATCTGGCTCTCCGTTGCCTTCCATTTGGGCCGGGGCAATTTAGGGAGCTTTTTAGCTATCTCTTCGGCAATGGCGTCGGCCACAAGCTTGCAGCCCAATCCCGAAAAATGCGAATCGCCCAGACAATAGAGCGGTTCACTGTTGTTGGCGCGAGCCTTGATAAGCCGATCTGTTACATCGAGCACTGCTACACCGGCAGCACGCAATTGCCCGTAAAAAGCCTGCAACTGCATGTCGTAGCGTTTAGTGGCCAACAGGGCAGAGCCGGGCAGTTTGTCGGGATAGATAACCGCTTTAGGCGGGACTGGTACCACCAACAACGCTATCCCTTGGGCCGAAACAGCCTTTTGATAGGCAACGATAGCCGCCAAAGGGTCTCGCTGCGCGGGATCGGAGGCCACGGCGCTTTTCTGCGCTGCCTCACCCCAGAAAGGGCCTGCCGAAAGATGACGAAGCTCATTCCTGAGAAAAAGCCACTGATCTTTGCCCGGCACACAGATGGAGCTCCCCGACGAAAGTGAAAGCGCGTTGGCACTCATTTGCGCCAACTCTCCCGTCTGGGCACGCAGTTGAATAGAAGGCATCATCAACGAGGCCCAAAAAAGCCACAGGTAATGGGAACGGTTCATGGGATAATGGTGAATGGTGAATGGTGAATGGTGAATGAGTTAGTACGCGCAAGCGCGGAGGGATAGTGCTTTAGTGCTCTGGTGATGCGCTGCGCGCGGTGCTCTAGTGCTCTAGTGCTCTAATGCGCTGGTGCGCTGGTGCTTTAGTGATGCGCTTCGCGCGGGGGGGGGATGTGAAGGTGACATGGTGATTGGTAAGGGGTAAGGGGTTAATTATGAAGGGTTAGTTGTTCGCCCCATAGGGGTTCTTCCAGTTGTAACGAAAAGTCGTCGAGTTCCGATCGGTTAAAGCCGGAATAGCGCGGCGAAACCGATTCCCAGTTTTTCAGGAGGAGACGCACTTTGTCGCCGGGCCGGAGTGAGGCAGCAGGAGCCAGTTTCCGCTCTTTCATATCCTGAAGATAGACAATTGCTTCGCCTCCTGCAAATGATCCGTTTTCGGCAGCCACATCCATAAGATGAACGGCCATCAAGTGGTCGGCATAGATCACTTTAGCAGGCGAAAGTGAGGACGAGCGCGACATCACCTGTCCGGTAACCCAAAGCGAGTCGGCAGGCGCTAATCGGAGAAATCCGGTATCGCGCGGTTTGCCTATGGCCATCGGGATATCGGCCCAGTTGCCAAAAGCCAACTCACGCATGGCAAACGACCATATCACCACCCTTTTGGCTTTGAGCCGATCTACCCCGCGCTGCAGCTCGTTGCTAAGCATCGTTCGGGTGGCCGAAGCACCGGCATCGTTGCGGCGAAGTGCATCGACTCCATACTGCAACTGCCACGAAAGTTGCTCGGCAAAACCGGCACTGGCACCCCAGCCCATCCCTTCGAGCGAATAGATATTACTGAAACTATCGCCCAAAAAGAGAATCTCCGAGCCCCGGAAGGGCATCCACATCTCGCCCGATTGCGAAAAAACCGGGTGTATTTCTACCTCTTCCGGAGGATATATCGAATGTTGCGTATCTCCCCCCAGCATGGTTACTATATCACCGACGCCCTGCACTCGGAGCTTCTCACGCAAAAAAAGCGAAGAGTCGGGTTGAGGGGCCAGTCCGGCTTGGCGTAAGGTAATAGAGAGAGCCGATGCCACCTCTTCCATGGCCGCCGGAGTCCAGTGCGTGTCGCTCTTTAAAAAAACGGGCACCCCCCTCTCCTTCAAGGCCGCTAACACCGGAAAAGGGTCGAAAAGCACCACCCCCTCCCGGTCCAGCATCGCCTTTGCCACCAACGAAAAAGGCTGAGGAAGGGTGGCGCAAGAGCCGGAAGCGGTGGCCGGACCAGCCGGCGGGGAGAGCGGTTCGGGGTAGAGCATGGGCTTTACAGGTACAGGCATAACTATCAGGGTAATTTGCCGCTTCCTGAGTTCGCGGGCAAAGCGAAGCATGGCATCTAACGGATTAGGATTGACCTCTGCTGTGGGCAATGCCGTGAGATTGGAGTGTTCCGAAACCATCAACACGCGCGCTGTGCCTCCTCTGGTAAGAAAGGCAATATCGGGTTCGTAAAAGAGCCACCCCTCCCTGCCCGGAACAGCCTTTTCATTGCCCGACCGGAGCAGCCGTGCCTGTAAGCTTTCGAAGGGCGGGGTAAGTATATCATGCAAAAAGGAGCCCTCCTCCAGCCCCGATTCGAAGGCGGACTTTTGCTCGATTAATCGACTGTTGAAGCGAAAAACCCGCGACAAAAAGGAGTTTTTCTCTTCGACCGATGCCGATTGAAGCAGACACTCTTGCGCACCAGGCAAAGCCGAAGCTTGTGGAGTGGATGATGGCAACGGTATCAGGGATTGATCATTGTGCAGATGCAAGCCCATTTGTACAAGCGGAACCGCAAAAAGGAGCGTCAGAAAAATTGCAGTCAGCCAACGCGCAAAACCCCGGCTTATCCGGGTACGGGCAATCTCCTCTCTGGCCATCTCCTCACGATCAATGTCGTATCTCCTCCTTTTCATGGATTGCATCAGAAAATAAAGTAAATAAAGGGGTTATAGCTTTGTGTGGTAAGCGCAGCAACCGAAAGCAGAAAAAGCAGCAGCAAAATCACCCCACGCAAAGGAGTAAGAGTCCGGGTCCAATCCCATGCCTGAGGGGCAAAGGCTGCAAAAAAGGCAGCGACACCCAACGAAAGTATCCCGTAGGGCAGGAGAAAGAGGCCGCGGAGCAAACGGGCCGAATCGGCCACCGGCGCAATGCCTGCCATACTTTGCAGGTATTGGAGAGCCTCCGGCAAAGAGGGTGCCCGGAAAAAAACCCAGGCAATCAGCACCACAATATAGGTAGTTGCCACCCCGACTGTCTGCCCTATCCATGTGGGAGAGTCCGATTCGATCCGGTTTTTCTTACGCTGCCTGATCCTGTCTAAACAGAGCATGAAGCCATGAATAGCCCCCCAAATCAGAAAGTTCCAGGAGGCCCCGTGCCACAGCCCTCCAAGAAGCATCACCAACATCAGATTGATGTAGGTGCGGACGCGCCCCTTTCGATTTCCCCCCAGTGGAATGTAGAGATAGTCGCGCAGCCAGCTTGAGAGCGAGATGTGCCATCTTCGCCAGAACTCGGTAATGGATGCCGAACGATAGGGTGCATCGAAATTTTTGGGGAAGACAAAACCGAGCATTAATCCCAAACCAATGGCCATATTAGAGTACCCGGCAAAATCGAAGAAAATCTGAAACGAATAGGCCGCCAACCCGGTCCAGGCCTCTGCAACAGCTCTTCCGGGAGTATCAAAGGCCCAATCGGCCAGCTTTCCGCAGGGATTTGCCAACAATATTTTCTGAGCCATACCCAAGACAAAAAAAGCAACGCCCCGGGCAAATTTTTCGAAAGTATGCAGCCGAAACTGTAATTGATTGGCCACCTCCTGGAAACGAATAATGGGTCCGGCAACCAATTGGGGAAACAACGATACGTAACAGGCAAAATCAACAAACCGACGAATCCCTCGGGCATCTCCCCTGTATACATCGATGGCATAACTCATCGATTGAAACGTATAAAAACTGATACCGAGGGGCAGTACAATGTGGAGCGAAGGCAATAGCCAGGTATCGGAGAGTCGCAACGCCTCCATCAGATGGTTCCAGTTATCCAGGCCAAAATTGGCATACTTAAAGAAGCCCAACAGCGATAGGTTCGATACAACCGAGAGGGTTACTGCCCATTTCTGCCGGGAGTTTCTCGGCTCTCCGGCAGGCAGCAGGGGCACCTCTCCCTTCCATCCCGGCCGCCAGGTATCAGTGAGAACTAATCCGCAGAGATAATCAATAACCGTCGACAGAAACATCAACAACACAAAGAGCGGATTGGTCCAGCCGTAGAAGAGATAACTGAGCAGCGTAAGCAGCGCATGGCGATAACGGCTCTTTATCACATAGTAAAGGGCCAAAGCCAGGGGCAAAAACCAGAAGAGGAAAAGATGACTGCTAAAAACCATATATCGGCAATAAGAACTGAAGCAATGAGTAGAGATTCTGTGCGATGCTTTGGAAATAGTTTAGCGGTGCAGAAAAAGGTCAAGAACCGGCATCATAATATTCGAGAAGCTCCGATTCTTTGAGTGTATCGGAGCTATACTCCGAATCGAGTTCGGAATGAAACTCCATAGGTTCCAACAGCAGCGTGTAAACCCCACCCACTTTTCGGGGAGGTTGCTCCTCCCCATCGAGCAGCGTCCAGTGGCGAATTTTAATCCGTTTGGCATCGAGCGTGCCCGAAAGCACCTTTTGCACTTCGTAGATGTGCGCAGCCACAGAGCGCCTGTATCCCTGACCCAGAACCTCTGCAGCCGAAGGGACCACACTCGCCTTTACCAGACGGGCCTCAACCTTAGCAGAGGGTATCGGCTTCAGGAGTTCCAGCCCTTTCTGCGCCTGATGCCATCTTTCAATAGCCTCTTGATCCGAGAGCACTCTGTCGTACAACGTAACCCCTCTGATAAGCCCTGTCCAGTGGCGATCGGCCTCCCACTCATCGCCGAAAATAAGTCGGTTATCATTCCAGGAGAAGAGGTCGCCTTTACAGTCGGATGAGAAATAGCGGATGCCGTTCAGGTACCAGACCAACTCGCCCGAACGGTAAGTAATCAGAAGATGACAGGGTCTCCCCGCCTCGATGGTGCCCAAAGTGAGCTGAGATGCCACCCCGTTTGGATCGGTAGCTGTGGTACGAAGACGGAAGATTAATTGGTTTCCCTCCTGGCCCAACGTAAAATTTCGGTTTGAGGCACTGCTCGACAAACTGACAATCCTGGCAGGCCCCTCCGCCTTAGCGTTAGCAGCCACAAACTGTGCCTCCATAGAGAACTCACCGGTATAGACCGGTCCAATGCTCATTGCATGGTTTAACAGATTGTCCGGAACAAAGAAACTTCCCTTACGAATCTCCATACTGTGCCCTCTCCCATAACGAGCACGTCCCGAAGGCATCACAAGACACGATCTGATAATAAGCCCCTCACTATCGGTTAGATGATTTCCCGATATGTTATCGTCCCAAACAAAGAGTCTGCCCTGCACATCCGACTGCCTGGGAGGCTCAATGGCCACCGCAGCTTTGGCACGCGTAGATCGACGCTCTTTCCGGTTCCAGGTATGGACATCTACCCACGATCCCTCTTCGGTAATCTTGATGGCCGGTTGCGTATTAAACTGTTTATCTGTGGCCGTTAGCGAACAGAGCCATACCTCGCCACCCGCATTCTGATCACGCCAATCGCCTCCTGTACGGGTAATGAACCAATGCATATCGGGTGAGGAGCCAAAATGGTAAAGTCCGCCGGCACCTCCGTCGCCTTTGGCACTTCCGTCTGAGCGACTTACCTTCCGACTGGCATGATAAATCCATCGGCTGTCGGCGGTGATGTGCGGATAACAACCCTCATCCATCCGGATAGTTCGGCCTTGGAGCAACCCTTTATTGTGCAACGCGTAGACCGCGCCGTTATAACGAGCCGCGATAAACTCCCCGTTGGGCGAAACCATGGCATGCCCTTCGTACCCCTCCACGGGTAAATCGGCATACCATTCCGGTTTCCCGGGCTTACCTCCGGGCGAAATCGTGACCCGCCATACCGAAGGCTTATCCCCCCCCTTCGAATAGTAGAGGGTTTTCCGCCCCTTAAAAGAGTCGTCGGCCCACGAAGGGAAATAGCCTCTGTCTATATAGAGCGGTTCGGCCGGCAATTTTCCATGCAACGGCACAATATAGATATCCCACGCCTCCCAATCCTGATAGTGATCGCGCCCCAGAGAAGGATGATTGCCTCCGCGGCTTCTGGCAAAAGCGAGCCATTTTCCGTCGAACGAAATCTGCCCTCCTATATCGCCTCCTTTTGGCCCTTTGGCGCAAATGAGCTGTTCGCCGGCCTGAATCTCGCGATACAACATTCCGGGAGCCAGCCGGGCCATGTATAAGGTCCGCTCCTCTCCGCTTCCCTTACTGTACACCACAAAACCCGAGGGCACCGTGGGAGTTACCCCACTAACAGGCACCATGGCCGACACCCTGGTTTGGGGAGTAGAAGGAGGTATATTAACCGGATTATCAAGCTGATAGATTTCTAGCGCGGCCTCAAATACATCGTTTCCCTCCCCTTTTTCGCAGAATAGCTGCAAACCGTTTCCATCGCGCACCGTCACATCCAGATCTCTAACAATTGCCTTATTGGTTCCTCCGGCAGCTTCGACTACGTTAAAATCGACAAGAAACCATTGATTTTCTGCTCTATACGCCATTCTCCGATTCTCCTTATGCTCATCGGTAAAATGAATTCTCACCCGATAAGTACCATCGGGCAGTTTGGGAAAATGGTAACTATGCACATCGCGACGAACCGTCCGATAGACCTCATCGGGTGCAGCAAAGGGAATCTTATCGGTGGCCGATTTTCGAGCAAAGCGATACAACTGTCCACCCTTTGCATAGGGCACATCGGAGTGCCACTGCCCAACAGAGGGCCCTCCGCAATTGAGGCGCAGCGGCAGCATTTGTGCCTGAAGGGTTCCCGCTGCACCCAACAGTGCAAGCCATATAAGGAGCCAAAAAACAGGTTGTGTTATCCGAGTCATCTCTCTTCTCATAATTCGCATACAAACATAACAATCCAAGAAACGGGGGCTCCCTGAGAAAACAGAGCAAAACCGAAGCAAACCATGATGCTAACGGGTCTGTTTCCAATGGTAAAGCAACACCTTTCCATAGGCCCGGTCGGGATTGAGTATATAGTAGGAGCCATCGGCGTTACGACGAGCCGAGATCCCATTATTCAGAAATGCGGTGCCCCGGTTGGCATCGGTATACCTTCCGGGAACCATCTGCCCCAGATATTGGCCATTATCGCGGCGGTAGAGATCTACTTTACCAAAAGCAGCCAGCGCTACAAATATATAGTCGCCCTCCACCGCAAAAGACTTTGCGTTGGGGGTGGCCTCTTCGCGCTGTCCCAATACAAACGGGAGAAAAAGCCGCATGGAGGGAGCTACTTTGCGGGTGTCTGTGCCCGGAGACTTTTTGTGACGAGCCATCCATCCGTCGTAACGGGCAAGGGTCGAACCCATGCACCACCAGGTTGCATCGCTCCTGTCGTGACCCCCTTCGTTAGAGTAGCCCGAAAGAAAGAGCTGATCGGCGCGGCTGTCGTACCAAATCCGCTTTGCCTGGGTTACCCCTTGAGGCAAATTCCAAAAGAGGCTGGTCTCGTCGCCATAATGAGGTATCCCTTGTGCATTCAGCCTGCCCGCGGGCCACATTCTGACCCCTTGTTCACGTAATCCCTTCCAGATAGCACCATCTTGATCTACATAAAAGGCCATAGCATATCGGTTTTCCGATTTTCGCCTGCGCTTCTCCGAGGGTTGCACCTCTCCATCGCCATTCTGGTCGAGCCACAACTCATCTTCCTGCCCACACGTCATATGGAGAAAAGGGAGAGCCACCTCGCCAAACGAAGCGTCAAAACGATAGCCGAAAAGCGCATTCCCCTGAGGCGAAACCACAAAAAGGAACTTCTCTCCCTCGATTGCCCTGACAAAAACAGCGCCTGTTGCATCGGACGAAGGGTGAAACCGCGAGTCGGAGGGAAAACGGAAGCGATCGAGAGTGACGGCACGAAGCTGATCGGCTCTTTTTCCGGAAAGAACCTCTTCGAGCACAAAGCATTTGTCCAGGGTGTAGAGTTGCCGCGATTGTAAAGGATCAAAATCGGCACCACTGTGAGGAGCCAGCGACTCCTTTTTCCAAAGAAGCGATCCGCTTCGCGAATAGGCTTCAATCACAGAACCGCCTGCCCCGGGAGCCGCCGTGGCCAGATAGAGGGTGCCGTCGAGGCCCGTGGCCACTGCCGAGGGATAATAGAAGTGGCGGGCACGCGCTCTTCCTTTCAGTTTGGTGCCGGACAAAAAACCGCCCTTCTGACCAAAAGTGCCTGAAAGCACCGGCTTTTTGTAGATTGAGCCAAACTGCAGATAATTCTGATCGATGCCTCTGTTGGCAACCCAAATCTGATTACGGAGTGTATCTACAAAAAAGGAGGCCGCATCCACATCCTCCGCAAAGGAGATTGTTTGCCCCATTGCCTCTCCATCTAGCTGCGACACCCTGATCAGGCGTTGGCCGGTCATGACCCAAAGCCCACCCCGGGCATCTGCCCGGAGTTCCCGGGTGCCTTCGGGCATGGGGAACTCTCTGATGGGAGTACTCTGCATCGAAGCCAGTGGATACACTTTAATTTTTCGACTATTACGGTCGGCCACAAAGAGTTCATCGCCATGCAAAGTGATGCCCGATGGGGGGAGCGAACCCAGCGAAACCAACAACATATCGCCATTAAACCCATAGCCGCCGGTAAAAGGAGCCCCTTTGGCATCGGCCAGCGAATACCTGCGTACCACCTGCCAGGTCTGATCGTTGCCACAGGGGGGATAGTTGGGTTTCCGATTCCGGTTTTGTCCGCGGTCGGCCCCTTCGCACCCGTGCTGCGTCATCAATTGATAGAGATAGTTTTTATCGGTTACAACCGCAGTCCGGGCTATACGCCCTCCTACACCTGTTCCGGTGTGTTCGGGAACAGGGAGTAGCTTACCATTGCGAATCAGTATCACATTCGATAACCCCTCATCCCACGATGAGGAGGCTACCAACGTACCATTTTCCGATACATCCAGATACTCTATAGGAAAGGGTATATGCGTTTCGCGGGTACCGCCGTCGTTACCAATCCATGACACCCCATAACCCGTCAAAGGAATGGCATTGTGGCGCATCTGGGCCACCGACACGCCATTCAGACAAAAAGCAAGAAATAGGACTGTTGCCAGCCAAAGAAGCCGTTTCATGGTTCCGGTTTGTAAAACAAAAGTAGCGCAGACACCTCGTGAAGTCGGCCCCAAAACCTTGGCAAAGTCGTGACATTTTCGGCTCATTGCTCATGGGCCTCCTCCCCGAAATTTTCCTGATAGAGCAGCTCGTTGCCCTTATCGAAAAGGGCCACCCGGCTTACACGGCCAAACCCTTTACAGCGGATATCAAACCCATAGATCGAATCGAGCGGCTCCTGGTAAGGTAACGAAAACAGCTCCTCTCCATTTACAGAAAAACGGAGCGTTTTATCGCGGGCCTCCATCGTAAGATGTTGCCAATTATCGGGATTAATGGCCGAGAGAACCGACAGATCGGAGAATTCGCCCCGCACCTCATTCTCTGAAGCAACCACTCGTAATTGCGAACTGCAGGCTCCGGCATTAATTCCGGCCCTAAACATCCCATTACGGGCATACAACTCTACCTCCATATCGTAACAGCGCACAGCCCCGTCACTACGGGAATTTCGCACCTCAGCCTCAAAACGAAAGCGGTTTCCATCGGCAAGATTCGCACCAATGTAGCGATAGTGAATGGAGGGATTCAGGGGCGACAGATTATACTCTCTGGCCAGCCGGGGCGGAAAACGGAGGGCTCCCTCTTCCAGAAAAAGCGGATCTTTGTCGAGAAAAAACCAGTAATTAGCAGCTGTTTTGGTTACAATCACCCAATCTTTCGATGCAACCCTGATACGCATTCGCTTTCTTACGCGATTCTTGTACACCAGCCGCACCTCCGAAGAGGCCGGAATCATAAATGTATACTGCATGGTTCCCTTAGAGGCCGGAAGGGCAAAACGGTTCTTTTCATTATAACTGTCTATCTCCAAAAAGACACTGTCGGTAACCCAAAACGGGTATTGCCAAGAAAACTTCACCTCAAGTGGAGGTGTATTGGTTTCGTGCGCAGCCAACAGCTTAAACCGCCCGGGCACCAGCCAGGGCCATACGATCACAGCCAGCAACACCCCGATTACTATCCATCCCACAGTGGGTATCCGGCGCAATAGCGTGCCTTTGTCGGCGCTAAGAAACGGAGCGGCTTCCTCTTTGCCTGATTGCCTCTCTTCGGGAGTGTCGCTGTGCGGACTATCCATCCATGCCGACTTAATGGTCGGTGCTTTCTCCGTGACATCCCTCTCCCGACGCACCTCATTGGCCCACTGGGTAAAGAGATACCAACTCTCATACCCCACAAAACGGGCAAGGGCATTGCGAGTTGCCATCTGAGGATTGGCCACCTGTCTATGTATGATCCTTCGGAGGGTATACTCGCTGATCCTGATTCGGGTTAGCGTCTCAATCTGCTCCTCGAGAATGCGAAGTTGGCTCGAATTCCACTGAGTGGGGTCGCCCCATCCCACCTTCTTAGCCAATTCGGCAATCAGAAGCCCCAAAAAATCGGGCTCCTGATGGGGCAATGGGGAGGATGGAGACGTTTCGTGGCGCATACAGAAGTCAACTCAACGCAGCAACAGAATAGAAATGGCCAGATCGGAGGGCTGCGGCGCCTCAATGGCCAAAGCAAGTTCTCCACCGGGATGTTGAACCGTTTGGTCGGAAAGCCATTCAGCCTTAGAAGGTGAGGCCACCCTGATGCGGTACTGGCCAGCGGGAAGTGAAACCTTTAGCATCGGGCTGCTCTTCCGTAGATAGAGCGCATAGGCTTTTCCCTGTTCTGCCAATATCCGGGCGATAACCGCCTCCGGAACACCGTCTGTTACTATACTGCCGGGATTGGCCACGGGTTGCATGGAGACAAAGGGATGCAGTTCCAAAAACCGTTTCATAAACCCCACCTCTTTTCTGTAGACCACACCCCCGCCACCCGGAGTAGGATCCTTTACCTCGGCCGTTCCATCGGGGGTATCGGAGGTAAAGGAGTAATCCAAGTGGTTATAGAGGGCGCCGCCTGCCAGCATAAACTCCCAGGCTTCGGTACGGTAATAGGCATTTCCTGTCCCTTTAAAACCGGTTTCGTTCATACCCACAACAGAAGGCAGGTGACTGTTTTGCGCAACGGCAGTGGGAGGCGATGCATAGTGAAAATTGAGAATACTCCACGAGGGATGGCGATTTTCTACCTTAGCCGAACCATTGGCCACATTCACAGAGATCAAGTGTTTTTTCGGAAGGCGATTTTCGGCAGCCACAATCAGGTTGGTAATCCGGTGCTGCCAGGCCATATCGACATTTCCGAAATAGGGTTCGTTGCAGATCTCAAAATAGAGATTGTCGTAGCCATTCAACTCAGCCACCAACTTCTCAACCAGATGCTCCTGCACCACAAGCAACAGAGAGTCGCCATCAAGACGGTACACCTCATTTCGCGACACAGCGCCAATTTTCTGGCTGTTATTACCCGCATTCATAGGCGAAAGAGCCCACTGCGCATCGTCGTACATAGGGCAGAAAAGGGTAAGCTCTACCACAATACCCAGCTCGGAGGCTTTCTGCATGATATGATGAAGCCTTTCAAAGTAGAGCGGATCCCACTGCAAAAGATCAAACTTGTTTCCTCCACCTGCATATCCGGGCTCGCCGGATCGTTTCCAGGGGGCCAGGTAATTCGCCGCACCCGGGGCAAGGGTGTTGTTGGCAATATTGAAGGCCCCTGCGGGTTCTACATAGGCGCCCGAGAAGATCCGGGTAAGATTAAGCCCGTCTGCTGCAAGCGTTTCCAGATAGCGGTCGGCATCGATAGCCCGGTTCAACAGCAGCCCGTAGTGTTCGGCCGAGGTGATTAAAAGCGTGGGATGGTTACGAAACTGAAAATATTTGGGATTACCCGGCCACAGTGCCAGCGGCCGCACTGAGCTGTCGCCGCGCAGCTGTGTTAATGACTCTATAACAGGCCAAATCCACTCCCCGTTGCGTCGGATGCCAAAACTGCCTTTATAATCCCATGCCGCAAACGAAAAACCAAAACGGCGTAAAACAGCGCCCATGTCGCGATACCAGGCATTCCGATCTTTTTCCGGTGCCTGATCAATACAGCCAAACTCACCGCAGTAAACAGGAAGCTGCCACTTCCCGGCCACTTCGGCCACCTTCGCAAAATCGGCGGCTATCTTTTCGGCGTTGTTTGTCTGAGAGGTCATCCACCCAAACTTCTCCTGCATTTCGCGGGGCAACCCACCAAACGCCTCTTTATCGGCCAACAGGCCCGGATAGTGTATCGGCCCCGTGTAGTTTTTGTTGTCGGTCCATGAGGCTTTATAGTGGGTAAGCATAAAAGGCTCATAGTAATGAAAACTGATAATCAGATTTTTATCCCCTTCGGGAAAACGAAGATCCTTTACCGTTGCAAAATTCTGCCAACGGTTAGAACCAATAATCACCGTACGATGAGGTTCACGTTTGCGCACCTCTTCCAGACAACGCAACACAATCCGGTTCCAGGTTTCCGCGTCATCGGCCACGGGTTCGTTCATTAACTCATACACCACCTTATCTATGGGATAGCGCTTTAACTCACCCGACAGCAATCGCCAACAGGCATAAAACTGCTCCTGCGCTTTTTTTTCGGTAAAGAGGGGCTTTACCTCGGCATTAAAGTGATGCGACCGCAAAATATGAAGATCTACCACCGCCTTGAGCCCAAACTCCATACACCAGCCCAATGCACTGTGCAACAAAGCAAAAGCCTCCGAATTCTTTTTTCCGTTTTCCAAAAACAGCTGCTCCTCATCTACCGGAATACGCAGATGATCGAATCCGAGCGATGCCAGTTCGGCCACATCATCGCGGGTAAACCAAGCCTTACGTTCGGCACCTCTGCGCTCACTTTGGGAGAGCCAATGGCTGATATTGATCCCTTTTCCTAAAATTACCGCCTTTGCCGTTTCCGGACCGGAAACGGGCCGTGCCTCACCCGCCCAAAGGGGTGCCGATCCTACCCACAGAGCCCCTCCGCAAACAAGCAGGAGAATCAACCAAAAACATCGCATTCTCTTCATAACCCTATTGTTATATATGAGGTGTCAAAGCCGGATCTTACCGGGAGCCGGGTACTTTTTAGAGGCATCGTCGAGCACCAGAATCCAATCGATTGCCTCACCTTTATCGGGCGAGAGAAAGGTACGGGTTGGCTCATTGACAAAGGTTTCGAGCAGATGAGCCTCACCGTTTCGGGGGTTAAACCACCAGGCTTTAATTTTTGCAGCCTTAATTAACTCGGTCTTAACCGTAAATGACCGACCTGCCGGCACATAAATCATGGCATAACTCTGTTCCGTATTGCGCGTGGCGGCAAAGTGGTAACGCCCTTCGCCGGGAACCGAAGTGGCCACCCGGTCAGAGACAATGAGCGAGGGATCGGGTATCCGCGAAAGAAAAGGCCTCGAAAGCATCAGTTTGCGTCCGTAGACCATCTGCTCTGCACCCGGCTGCTCCAACGCTTCATACCAGGGCATCAGCGGATTATTGATCGGACTCCTCCCCTTTTTTGCATCGAACATCTGCCAAACCGAATGGTGTCCGTAGGTATGGCCAAAAGCGCCGTCAAAGAGGTTCCAATAGAGTGCGCGCCGCACATCGGCAGCCACCGAATGGCCCAACTGTCCGGGATTAAACGAGAGCGGATGATCTTCGTAGAGCGGTTCTCCGTCGATAATGGGTTTTACCGGCTGCAACCGATAGTTTTCTAACGTTTTATGATAAGTGCCGCTGTATTCGGCCTGGTGGCCGTTCTGACGCATATTAAAATCGAGCCATGCCTCGTTGTGAAACAGCTCGGCCGAACCGGATCCGCCCCGGGGATGGAAGGTGATCAGATGAGCGCCCCCATCGCCTTTTCGCAGCCCGCGAGCCATAGCCCTGATAATCTCCTTTTGGGCATCGTTCTCTACCTGGCGATCGCCCCCGAGAATCCAGATGATACCCTTCTCCTTATACCGCCTCCCGAGAAACTCCCCATACGCCTCGGCATTAGCTGCATTGAAAAGAGGGTGTGCCTGACCGGTTGTTTCATGCCAATACCTACCCCAGGTTGGCAAAAACCCGATATAGAGCCCCTTTTGGTTGGCCAGATCTACAATGTAGTCAACATGATCCCAGTAGTCGTTTCCGGGCCCCTCCTTTACGGCCGGACGGGCAGGGTCGAAATTTTGCAACGGCAAAAAGCCATAGGGATTGGGCACTGAGTGGCCGTCGACCTCCGAAAGGGCCACGGCCTGAATCACGGTAAAGCCCTGCCTGGCACGGGTTGAGAGATACCGATCGGCCTCTTCGCGATCCAGGCGATGAAACAACTCCCAGGCTGTGTCGCCCAGGTAGAAAAAAGGCGTCTCGGCCGCGTCCGACACGCCTGAAGCAAGGGTACCGGTCTGCACCAAAAAACGGTGATTTTTACTCACACGAAGCCCCGGAAGAGGCTCAGCGAACAGGACCTCTTGTGCAACAAAAAGAGATGCACAGAAAAGTGTAATACGAAGCAACCAACAGGTACGCATAACAGGAGAGTTTTACTTGAACCACGGAAATATAACAAAGTTATACCATTACCCGATGTGGGCGCAACCAATATCTAAGCAAAAACGAAGCAAACAGGAGATATCCCCTCCTCTTCTAACGGCTGTTTTAACCATGCACACCTCTGTTAGTGAAGAAAATATCTCTAAAAGAATCAAATAAGGCAGGCTATTCGTTTTAATGTTATTTTAGCGTTACTTTCGCTGTTTCTTTCACCACTAAATTACACGTTGGCAAGACATGAGAAAATGGCGCATCGAAGATTCCGCTGAGCTTTACAGCATTAACGGATGG
>JBFWIG010000007.1:0-17694 GCA_050256115.1 Bacteroidales bacterium
ACCGGGAATGTGGATATCTTTCTCGAATTCAACCTTAAGTTTGGCAATCATCTCAATGGCCTCTTCGAGCGATTTTTTGGTGCGGGCCATCCCGACATGATCCCACATTATAATACCCAACTTTCTTTGGAAGTAGTCGGCAGAGTGTTTGCCCTTATTACTCATGAGTTTCGCAATTCTGGCCTCAACCGCCTTTGCCGCTGTCTCAAATTCGGGTCTGTCGGCTGTAAAGCGGGGAACCTGAATCTGATTGGAGAGACAGTTCTGTATGGTATAGGGGAGTACAAAATAGCCATCTGCCAATCCCTGCATAAGCGCTGAAGCGCCGAGACGGTTGGCTCCGTGATCACTAAAATTGGCCTCTCCCGCTGCAAAAAGGCCCGGGATTGAGGTTTGCAACTCGTAATCTACCCAAAGACCACCCATGGAATAGTGAATAGCGGGATAGATCATCATGGGGGTTTCGTAAGGATTGTCGTCGGTAATCTTTTCGTACATCTGGAAGAGGTTACCGTAGCGGGCCTCAATCACAGGACGACCAAGGCGTTTAATGGCATCCGCAAAATCGAGGTAGACTGCCAGACCGGTTTCATTCACCCCAAAACCGGCATCACACCGCTCCTTAGCAGCCCGTGAGGCTACATCGCGGGGAACCAGGTTCCCGAATGCCGGATAACGACGTTCCAGATAGTAATCGCGATCTTCGGCAGGAATCTGGGTAGGTTTCAGTTTCCCGGCACGCAAAGCCTCTGCATCCTCCCTCTTTTTGGGAACCCAGATACGACCATCGTTACGAAGCGACTCCGACATCAGGGTAAGCTTAGACTGATAATCGCCATGAACGGGAATACAGGTGGGATGAATCTGCACATAACAAGGATTTCCAAAAAGCGCCCCTCTTTTGTAGCAGGCCATCGCAGCAGCCCCGTTCGATCCCATGGCATTGGTAGAAAGAAAATAGACATTACCATAACCGCCCGTGGCCATCACTACTGCGTGTGCAGCATGTTTCTCAATCTCGCCGGTAACCAGATTCCGGGCAATAATTCCTCTGGCAAAACCGTCTATCTTCACCAGATCGAGCATCTCGCGACGGGTGTACATTGTAACGCTCTTTTTGCGGATCTGGCGGCTTAAGGCACTGTAAGCCCCCAAAAGAAGTTGTTGCCCGGTCTGACCACGAGCGTAAAAAGTACGACTTACCTGAGCACCGCCAAAAGAGCGATTATCGAGCAATCCACCATACTCACGGGCAAAAGGGACCCCCTGAGCAACACACTGGTCAATAATACTGTTCGACACCTCTGCCAAACGGTACACATTGGCCTCACGGGCACGGTAGTCGCCCCCTTTAATGGTGTCGTAAAAGAGTCGGTACACGGAATCACCGTCGTTCTGGTAGTTTTTCGCAGCGTTGATACCTCCCTGGGCAGCAATTGAGTGTGCACGACGGGGGCTATCCTGAATACAAAAGATCTTTACATTAAAACCCATTTCTCCAAGACTGGCTGCAGCTGCAGCACCAGCCAGACCGGTGCCCACTACAATCACATCCAGTTTCCGTTTGTTGGCAGGGTTAACCAGTTTTTGCGAAGCCTTGTACTGTGTCCATTTTTGCGCCAGCGCTCCTGCGGGTATTTTTGATTCTATCTTCATGATATCTGTAATTTACAATCGTTCAACTTTGAGGTATCTCCTTCGACAGGGAGGGGCGTTTATTTAAAAATGAGAAAAAAGAGGGGAATAAAAGCAAACCCGATAGCCACCACCCAGGCATAAATGTTTCCCAAGAGTTCCAGACGCGACTGCCAAACCCCGTTCGAAAGACCGATGGTTTGAAAGGCACTCCAGAATCCATGGGTGAGATGAAACCACAATGCCCCAATCCAAACGAGATAGATCACCACATAGAGCGGTTGCGAAAAGAGTGTGACAACCAATTCATAAGGATTCTCGCAAATTACCGCCGGAAGCCCTGCCAACTCCTTAATGGTTTGCAGTTGCATCTTTGCCCAGAAATGGAACAGATGCAATCCCAGAAAACCCACAATAATAAGACCCAGCACAAACATATTTTGGCTGGCCCAGCTGATATTGGTTTTCGAGGCACATCCATAGCGATCGGAACCTCTGGCCTCTCTGTTCTGCAGGGTAAGCAAAAGCGCATAGAGAATGTGAACGGCAAAACCCAGTGCCAGTACCGGAACCATAATCCGGATCAGCGGATTGGTATCCATAAAATGACACACCGCGTTATAGGCCTCGGCCGAAAAAACAGCCACCATATTGGCTCCCAGATGGACCAACAGGAAAGAGATTAAAAATAGCCCCGAAACGCTCATTATAAGCTTCTTCGCAATAGAGGAGAGACCAGACTTACCCATAAGTAAACTTGTTAGATTGATAGTAAACAAAATATATAATCGGCAAAACAGTGTTGGAATTCTGTCGGTAACTTTCGACGCTGCAAAAGTATCTTGTTCTCTATCGAAAGCAAAATTTAGCAACCGACTTGCATTAATTTAGACTGAATCTAAACATAATCCTCGAAGCCAGAGCGGGAGGCGAATTAGTATCTTTGCTAACGGTTAAAAACGGTATCCTTTACCGCCCTTCCCTTTTCTGTTGCCTTCATAATTGTGAATTAATGCGTACCCGTATTCGTCTGCTTTTCCGGCTTAGGGAGTTAGCGTTGGTAACGGTCCGAATCGTTACCAGAATGCTCGAAACAGGCATGGTACTTACCGGGCTCTTTGCCCTCTTCTTGCTGGTGTATGAGTTCGGGTTCTCGCAAACAGAGGATAGTCGGCTCTTTACCGAACATGCACAAAATATTCTGCTATTGTTATTCTTGTCAGGACAAACACTCCGTTTTCTGCTCTGTATGAAAGAGATCTTTCTGGAGTCGGGAAAGTGGTTCGAAATTTCGCTCTTTCTGGCCAATTCGGCCATCTGGTCTATAAATACCCATTACTTCGATACCCTTTCACTATCGGCACCCTGGCTTACCTGGCTTTCGGCCGAACTGCTCACTCCCCTGCTTTTGCTAACGCTGAGTCTCATTTATCTTTCAAGAGCCTTCTTTAACTGGATGGGCAAAATAGTAAATCCTGCGCTACTGTTTGCAGGAAGTTTTCTGTTTATCATCGTTGCCGGATCAGGCCTTCTCATGCTCCCTAAAGCCACCTATTCGGGAATTTCCTATCTCGATTCTCTGTTTGTGGCCACCAGTGCCGTCTGCGTTACCGGACTCACTACCGTCGATATTCCAACGGTATTTACACAGGGTGGCCAACTTATTATACTGATTCTCTTCCAGATTGGAGGAATCGGAGTCATGACCTTCACCTCCTTTTTGGCCATGCCTTTTCTTGGCGGAGCATCAATGACCAATACCATGACGCTAAGAGAAATACTACAAGAGAACAGAGCCGACAGCCTCTTTGGCACCTTACGCAGCATCATTCTGATCACGTTGAGTGCCGAATGTATTGGAGCCGTTGCCATTTGGACGGAGATAGAAGGCACACTGGGAACCCCCCGGGAGGAGCTCTTTTTCTCAGTGTTTCACGCCATATCCGCCTTTTGCAATGCAGGCTTTTCGACAATTTCCAACGGATTATCACACCCTCTGCTGCAACACAACTATTCCCTGCTAATCTGGATTTCGCTCCTTATTATTATCGGTGGAATCGGATTCCCCATCATTAATAATTACTATCAACTCATCCGGCATGTGCTGAACAATGGGATTGAACAACTGAAAGGGATATCTACTACGTATCGTCACCAGCCACAAGTAATCAACCTCAATACACGAATAGTGCTTGTTACAACAATACTCTTACTGGTAACGGGTTTTCTCCTTTTTTTCCTGTTTGAGCGCAATGGTGTGCTCAAAGGGATGCCATTGAATGGTCAACTGGCAACGGCATTTTTTGGCTCCGTCACCCCGCGAACAGCAGGCTTTTCTTCCTTTTCCATCTCTGCGTTGCACCCCTCCACCCTCTTTCTCTACCTTACACTGATGTGGATAGGGGCATCTCCCATGTCGACAGGAGGAGGAATTAAAACAACTACGGTTGCAGTGCTATTTATGGATATGTTCCACGCCGCTCAGCAAAAGCCCCACGTTACCCTCTGGAACCGCCAAATCTCCACATCGACGGTACGAAAAGCCATTGCAATTGTAACAGCCACTACGGTTTGGTTTGTAGCTGCCTCCATGGCCCTAATCATTTCAGAACCACAAGCACCTCTTGTATCCATTCTCTTCGAAACCATATCAGCGTTAAGCACAGTAGGTCTCTCTGCCG
This sequence comes from Bacteroidales bacterium, assembly GCA_050256115.1. Lineage (GTDB taxonomy): Bacteria > Bacteroidota > Bacteroidia > Bacteroidales > UBA4181 > JAQVSH01. Next base: position 4,317 of record JBFWIG010000007.1, read on the forward strand.
ACCTTACCCCTACATTAGGTAATGCCGGGAAAATCATCATACTGGTAACAATGTATATAGGCCGGGTTGGTGCCTTCGTATTATTGACAACCTTCCTCCCCGTTAAATCAGGAGACTTTATCCGGTACCCAAAGGATCAGTTGATCATGTGATGATGTGATAATTAGAAAATGAGAAAATGAGAAAATATGAAGATGGAGGATGTGAGGATGTGAGGATCGTGGTGGGTATTGTAGAAACTGGCACAATAGGCGGAACGAAGGCGTATTCGCGCTTGCACGTATTTTGTCATTAACCATTAACCATTGACCACTAACCATTTGCATTTTGCGCGAAGCGCAGCATCAGAGCACTCAAAGTGCATCAGCACTTTGAAGCATTATAGCATTAAAAATCAATTTTGAGAAGATGAAATACATTGTGATCGGTCTCGGTAAGTTCGGTGCGCAGCTGGCCGAACGACTCACTTCTCTGGGCCATGAGGTGCTGGGGATTGATAGTGACTCGTATATTGTGGAGAAGTATAAGCGAAATATTACTTCAACGCTCTGCGTGGATGTGAGGGAAGAGGTGGCTATGCAGTCGCTGCCGCTTAAAGGGTGCGATGCGGTATTTATAACCCTGGGAGAGCATTTCGATACCTCTATCCACACTGCGGCACTCATGAAGCAGTTTGGGGTGAAGCGCATTATTGTACGAACCATCTCCAAACTGCACCGTACAGTATTAGAAACCATAGGGATAGAAGAGATTGTATCGCCCGAAAAGGAGTTTGCCGAAGTACTGGCTGCAAGAGTGGAACTATCGTCACAGGCCAATGTTCACATGATTACCGATCTGCACGGAGTGCTGGAGGTGAAGGTACCCCCCTTCATGGTGGGACAAACCCTTCAGGAGGTGAACTTCGAAGAGAAATATCACCTACGTCTGATAGGTATCAAAAGACCTCTGGAAGAGAAAAATCTGCTGGGCTTCACCGTAAGCAAACCGCAAATAGTAGAGAAACTCTCACCCATCACACTTCTACGAAAAGAGGATCATCTGCTCCTGTTTGGACGCACCGATCTCTTTAAAAATCTCAATTCTCTTTAGAAGGGAACCCTCTCATCGGCCTCGGACTCAGGGGGAATCTCGGAGGGAGGAGGTATCTCGCCTCCGTCTCTGCCACGACTTCCACCCGCGTTTTGGCTGCGAAAACGCCAAACACGGACGTCGGTGTACCAACGGCCATTATATTCGCGCGACTCCAAATTAACATCGAGTGTGAGCATCGCACCGGGAGCATACCCCGCCAGATCCTGCACCTTATCGGCCCATGCCGAAACCAACACCTTCTTGGGAAACTGCTCGGCAGTCTCGATTAAAAACTCCTGCTTAACCCAATTCCCACGGCTACTTTGCCCCTGTTGCTGAGGAAATACCGTAACCAACTTGCCTGAAATTTCCATAGCTTATCTATTCGGTTTCTGTAACCACTATTTCCAGAATTTTGTCGCCCGGACGAATGGCATCAATCACCTCCAAACCTTCCACAACTTTACCAAAGCAGGTGTGTCGGCGATCGAGATGCTGCGTATTGCGGCGATTATGGCAGATAAAAAACTGCGACCCGCCGGTATCTTTTCCGGCATGAGCCATAGATAATACACCACGATCGTGGAATTGGTTTTCGCCAGAGGTCTCGCAGGGGATGGTATAACCGGGACCGCCCACTCCTGTACCTACAGGACACCCCCCCTGAATCACAAAATCGGGAATAACCCTGTGAAAAGTAAGGCCGTTATAATAGCCCTGACGGGCAAGTTTAACAAAGTTTGCCACAGTTCCCGGGGCATCTTTCTCGTAAAAGAGCACCTTCATATCCCCTTTCTCGGTACGGATCTCTGCGTTCAGCATATTCGGTAAAGTTTACATTGGTTTGTCAAAGAAAGAACTTTTCGGGTTAACTCGCCGCGATGGCCGGCAAAAAGTGAATAACATCCCCCAGATTGTTAATAACTGAACATACCAACCGTCCGTAATCGGAATGGCTTATCTGTATCTTCGCACTGGATTAAGATTCCTCATTCCATAAAGAATCTGAAGTGCCGTACAGAAGATTACCCAACACCGACAGCGCACGACTGCGCGCACTCAGAGCTGCCTCCGAAAAGGGATGCTCGGTACACGTGTCGAAACTGGCCTTCTCGCAGGAGACACTCTTGCGCGTACAGACACTCCTCCCCACATTCGATGCGGCCATCTCCAACTTTCGGATCAATCAGGCCATGCATTTGGCAAAGAATAAGGAGTATCCCAACCTGCTAAAAAAGGCCAAACTCTACGTTTCGCACTTTATCCAAGTGGTCAATATGGCCATTGCCCGCGGGGAGCTAAAGCCGGAAATACGTGAATTTTACGGACTTGCCGAATACGACGGTCGGGTACCGGACCTCAACACCGAAACAGATCTGCTCTACTGGGGAAAACAGATTGTAGCCGGCGAAACCGAAAGAATGCAAAAGGGACAACCCCCTATAACAAACCCCTCTATTGCTCTTGTGAAAGTGTGGTTTGAGCAGTTCTGCGACGCCCACTACTACAAGGCAACGCACAATAAGTCGGCCTCCAGGATTCTGCGCAACATTGCCTCCCTTCGCAGGGAGGCCGACGATTTAATTCTGAATCTGTGGAATGAAGTAGAGGGTCACTATGAAGAACTCCCCGACGAAATGATGCGAGAATGGGCAGCTACCTATGGTGTGGTCTATGTATTCCGGCCCCATGAGGTGCAAAAAGCAGCCCGCGAGGAGGTGAAAAAGAAGAGTACGCCATCACTATTCGAACCCTAAGCGCTCAACCGGTTCAAACCCCTCGGCCATTCGCATTTGAATACCAGCTCCCCCGCGTAATACCCGCTTAATAGCGGGTATCTCTATTTGGGAAAGAGGATTGGACACCGAAAAACGGGATTTAACGGCAAAACCCACATCCGAGAGCAGCGTTTCGAAGAGGCCTCTCTCTTTAGGCCATGATTTCACGCCATAATCCGTCAGGTTGGCCAACGTAGCGGCACGGGCAATCGTCTTGTCCAAACCTCCCAGGCTATCGATCAAGCCCAGCGATAAGGCATCTGCACCGCTCCAAACTCTTCCCTCTGCCAATGAGTCGGCTCTTTCGTGGCCAATACCACGATTTTCAATAACATGGCCCAAGAAAGTTTCATAAACCCGGTCGACCGACTCCTCTGCCCACTCCCTCTCCAGAGGCGTCATCTTCCGATAGAGCGAGCCGGCATCGGCCGAAGGATGGGTCGTGACCGATTGGGGCGTAACGCCGATTTTCTGATCGAGAAAGGTTTCCAGGCAGGGATAGAGGCCAAAGACACCTATCGAGCCGGTTAAGGTGAACGGATCTGCCCATATTTCCCGGGCAGGCAGTGCCATATAGTACCCGCCCGACGCGGCATAATCGCCCATAGAGACAACCAACGGCTTATTAGATGCCGCCCTGGAAACCTCCCGCCACAGCATTTCGGCAGCCAATGCGCTCCCTCCGGGGGAGTTAATCCTCAATACAATCGATTTAACATCTTGATCTTTAATCGCTTCGCGAAGAGACTCGCGTATTGTCTCCACCCCCATCTCTCCTGCCCGGGCGCTGCCTGAAACCATATCGCCCGAAGCATAGACCACGGCCACGGCAGGCTTGCCGGAAACCACAGATGAATGAACGGCGAGGCTCTCCATATAGTGGGTAAGAGAGATTGTGCTACATTCGTTGTCCGAGCCGGCTGCTAAGGCCATAATCTCTTCCGCCTGATCCAGATAAATCAGCGAATCTATCATCCCCAACTCATAAGCCTTCCGTTCATCACGCAAAAGCTGCTCGCCCGCCCAACTTTCGAGCTGATCACGGGTAAGATTCCTGGCCGAAGCCACAGAGTCGGACATATGACCCCAAAGCGTGGTCAATAAAGAGCTATATTGTTCCCTGTTCTCAAGGCTCATCTCATCGAGCATGTAAGGCTCCACCGCACTCTTATATTTACCGTGCCGAACCGGCTGAAGGTCGATGGAAAATCGGTCGAGCAGCTTCTTAAAATAGAGCGTCTGAATGGAAAGACCTCGCCAGGAAAGAGATCCGGTAGGGGGCATGAAGATATGATCAGATACAGTAGCCAGATAATAGGCTTTCTGGTCGTAACTATCGGCGTAGCTCACAATAAATTTTCCGCTCTTTTTAAAGGCGATCAGCGCGTTGCGAATGGCATTCACTGTGGCCATACCGGCGCTCATCTGCTCGGTATGAAGCCAGATCCCTTCGATGTGAGGGTCGTCGGCCGCCGCCTCAATAGACGAGAGGATCCGATCAAGGCCCACCGACGGGAGGGCAGAAAGGGAGAGAATGTCGAAACTACTGAGCGGATCGAAGGTGGTCTGCTCCGAAATAGAGATATTGAGATTCATCTCCAGCACACTCTTTTCGGCCACCGGTTTCTGATTACCCGAAAGCAGCATAAACCCTTGAACAAATGCACCAAATAGCACAAGCAGAAAAAACAAACCTGCCAGAAAACCGAGGCAAGATCCCAGAAAAGCAGAAAAGAATGATTTCATGGAGAAAAATTTTGAGGAGAAAGAGAGAGATGATGAACTGCTTACGTAACGCGAACCCACAAAAACGGGATTTTTGGCCTAAAGTAACTTAACCCCATAAAAGTATTACTAATTTTGCCAAAAAAAGAGATCGAATGGAGTTGATTCATGAACTAACCATCGCTGTCGACGGGCTCTCGTCATGTGGCAAAAGTACATTTGCCAAAGCCATTGCGCACTATCTGGGCTATGGTTATGTTGATAGCGGTGCCATGTACAGGGCCGTAACCCTTTATGCCTTACGCAAAGGGTGGATTGCAGGCGCAATCATCGAAAAGGAGAGAATCATTGCTCATCTGCCGGAGATTGAGATCTCATTTCTTCGTAACAAAGAAACGGGTGCAAACGAAACCTATCTCAACGGAGAGTATATAGAAGAGGCCATCCGTACGCTCGAGGTATCGGCAAAAGTGAGTGAGATTAGTGCCATCCCGGAGGTACGACGCCATATGGTAAAGCTACAACAGACAATGGGGAAGAATCGGTCTATTGTTATGGATGGACGGGATATTGGCACCGTTGTCTTTCCCGATGCCGATATAAAAATTTTCATGACCGCATCGCCCGAAGTACGGGCACAGAGAAGATGGCTAGAACAGTCGGAAAAGGGGATGCGGGCTTCTCTCAACGAAATCAAAGAGAACCTGCTTTACCGCGATCGCCTGGATCAGGCACGTGAAGAGGGCCCGTTACGGCAGGCAGGGGATGCGCTGGTACTCGACAACAGCTGTATGACCCCTCCGGATCAGATGAAGTGGTTTCTGGAGGTATTGAACCGGTTTTCCAAACAAAAGGGGTAATCGGTTGTTGTATGATGGGGCCATTTTCACCTACAACTGTAAACGAAAAGTCATGATTGTTACCATCGACCCACATTCGGGTTTTTGCTACGGGGTGATCCGGGCCATCAAAATGACAGAAGAGGCACTTCAGAATCACGAACCCCTCTACAGTCTTGGACACATTGTACACAACGAATTGGAGGTTGAAAGATTGGGCGAAAAAGGGCTTCGTCTTGCCAGCCACGATATACTCAATGCCGAACAACCCTATCGGGTGCTTATCCGGGCTCACGGCGAACCCCCCGAAACTTATCGAAAAGCCGAAGCAAGTCACACCCGGCTGATTGATGCCACATGTCCGGTTGTTCTAAAACTGCAGCAGAAGGTTCGTAAAGCGTACGAAGAGAGCCTTCTCAACGGTGGAACCGTAGTCATCTATGGAAAAAAGGGACATGCCGAAGTGGCAGGACTTATGGGGCAAACCCACGATAAGGCGTGGGTGGTGAGCTCGCCCGAAGATTTGGCAACGCTCGATGTAGCTAAACCCATCTACCTCTTTTCGCAAACCACCATGCATCCCGCGGGATATAAAGCCCTGAGCGATAGATTATCGGAAATGCGAATTGAACAGGGGGTTCCCGATACAGTTCTCACCGAGGTAAATGACACCATTTGCCGGCATGTCTCGTCGCGCGAACAGCATCTGAAGCGATTCTCTAAGGAGCACGACGTAATTCTCTTTATAGCAGGAACTCAGAGCTCGAATGGAAAAATTTTATACAATGTGTGTAAAAGGTACAATAATTGTAGTTATGCGGTGACCTCTCCCGACGACATCCGCAAGGAGTGGCTTGAATCGGCCGGATCGGTGGGCATTTGCGGAGCAACCTCTACTCCGAAATGGTTGATGGAGGCCTGTAAAGAGAGGGTACATTTGTTGGCAGAACAGAGAAATTTTTAACACAAAGAGAGATGGCAAAAATTAAGAGAATTGGGGTATTAACATCCGGAGGTGATGCTCCGGGAATGAACGCGGCCATCAGAGCCGTAACCCGGTCGGGCATCAACAGCGGACTGGAGGTTTTTGGAATCAAGATGGGGTATCAGGGCATGATCGATGGCGACATCTTTCCCCTGACCTCCGAATCGGTGAGCGGTATCATTCAAAAGGGAGGAACCTTTCTGCAAACGGCTCGTTGTAAGGAGTTCCGTACACCTGAAGTAAGAGCGCAAGCCTATGAGCAACTGAAACGTTTTTCGATCGATGCGGTTGTGGTGATTGGTGGAGATGGTTCTTTTACGGGGGCAAATGTGATGTCGGAAGAGTTTGATATTCCCTTTATCGGCATTCCCGGCACCATAGACAACGACCTGTATGGAACCGACTACACCATTGGGTACGACACCTGCCTGAATACAGTTATCGATGCCGTCGACAAAATTCGCGATACTGCCAGTTCGCATAACCGGATCTTCTTTGTAGAAGTAATGGGGAGAGAGGCCGGGTTTGTGGCCATAAACAGCGGCATTGCTTCGGGAGCCGAAGTGATTATGGTGCCCGAAGAGAAGAATCAACTGGCCAAAGTGCGAAGCTTCCTTGCCGAACGAGCTCGAAAAAACAAGAGCAGCATTATTTTGGTGGCCGAAGGGGTGGAAGAGGGAAGCGCAATGCAGATTGCCGATCTGGTTAGACCTGAATTCCCTCAATTTGATATCCGGGTCTCCGTATTGGGACATATCCAACGAGGCGGATCGCCGAGTGCTCAGGATAGAATCACGGCCAGCCGGATGGGTGCCGCTGCTGTGGAGGCCTTACTCGATAACCAAAAGGCGGTAATGATTGGCATCCAAAATAATGAGATTGTACAGGTACCGTTGAATAAGAGTATAAAACTGCATAAGGCCATCAGCCCCCAATTCATCTCTTTTGCCGAAAGTATCGGCACTTTCGGACCGCCAAAACTCTAAACAGGAAAGATGATCAGGGGGTGGGTAACCGCAACGCCAACAGTGCCTCATGCACAGCCGAAAAATTGAAAGATGCCAACAGATTCGCCAGGCGACTTTCAATTTTTTCGTTACAGAGGTTCCCGATACTCCCTTCGTGCGAGTGGCAGACGCGTTTCTCGGGAGCATAGCTCCCACTGGCAATCTCTTGCCCCACCTCTTTATAGGCATCGCGGAAAGGGGTACCGGAAAGCACCTTTTGGTTTAGAACCTCCACACTAAAGAGATATTTATACCGCTCATCATTCAGTATATCGCGGTTAATGATCAGATTACCCACCATGAAATTGAGCATGGTTATCACCTGCTTTGTCTCCTCAATGGCAGGGAAGAGGATCTCCTTCAAGAGCTGCAAGTCGCGAAAATAGCCCGTTGGCAAATTGGCCAAAAGAAGGGTAATCTCCGAAGGGAGTGCCTGGAGTCGGTTCGACTTAGCACGAATCAGTTCGAACACATCGGGGTTCTTCTTATGGGGCATGATGCTTGAGCCGGTAGTTAACTCATCGGGAAGCGAAATGAAAGCGTAGTTCTGACATAAATAGAGACAGGCATCCATGGCAAACTTCGAAAAGGTGGCTGCCATCGAAGAGAGCGCAAAAGATAACACCTTTTCGGTTTTTCCCCTCCCCATCTGCGCGTATACTACATTGTAGCTCAAGTCGTCGAAACCAAGAAGACGGGTGGTAAGGGTTCGATTGAGGGGAAAAGAGGAGCCGTATCCGGCAGCCGATCCGAGGGGATTTTTATTCGCCACCTCCCAGGCCGCATGCAGAAGAGTAAGATCGTCGGCAATGCTTTCGGCAAAGGCCCCAAACCATAGCCCGAATGAGGAGGGCATAGCCACCTGCAGATGGGTATAACCAGGCATTAAGACATCCTTATAAGCTTCGCTCTGCTTCAGAAAGGTGTTGGCCAACTCTCTTAAAAGAGAGGCCATCTCTTCAATCTCGTGCCGAACATACATTTTGAGATCTACCAATACCTGATCGTTACGGGAACGTCCGCTATGCACCTTTTTTCCTAAGTGGCCGAGCGCCCTGGTGAGCTGTAACTCCACCTGAGAGTGGACATCCTCAATCCCCTCCTCAATCTGGAACTCGCCCCTCTCAATTTGTGCGTAAATAGCAATCAACTCCCGGCGCAAAAGCGGCAACTCGTCACTTTCGAGCAAACCAATCGACTCTAGCATTGTAATGTGAGCCAGGGTGCCCAGCACATCGAAAGGGGCCAGCAGGAGATCCATCTCTCTGTCGCGTCCAACCGTGAAGCGGTCGATTTGTTCGTTTACACGTACTCCCTTGTCCCATAGTTTCATACAGCAGCCATTTTACATATACTACAATCGGCTCATATCAGCCTTCGTCAGTTGTGCCTCGGCAAATTCGCGGGTTACCGAAAACGATTCGGTGCGGCGAGATGGGAGGTCGAACATTACATCGGCCATTATGGCCTCGCATATAGATCGGAGACCCCGGGCTCCCAACTTAAATTCAATGGCTTTTTCGACAATCAGATCGAGGGCGTCATCTGTAAAAGTGAGTGCCACCTTATCCATTGCCAGCAATTTTTGGTACTGCTTAACAATGGCATTCTTGGGTTCGGAGAGAATCCTCCGCAAAGCCTCTTTATCGAGCGGTCGCAGATAGGTGAGAATCGGCAATCGGCCAATAATTTCGGGGATTAGCCCAAAGGCTTTCAAATCCTGCGGTGCCACATACTGTAGCAGATTATCCTTGTCGATACTCTTCAGACCTATGGGTGCCGTGTAACCCACCATACGAGTATTTAACCGATTACCTATCTTCTTTTCAATTCCGTCGAAAGCACCTCCGCAAATAAAGAGGATATTTCGGGTATTCACCGCTATCATCTTCTGATCGGGATGTTTCCTTCCTCCCTGAGGCGGCACATTCACCACCGATCCCTCCAACAACTTGAGCAGACCCTGTTGAACCCCTTCGCCTGAAACATCGCGGGTAATGGAGGGATTATCGCTCTTTCGGGCAATCTTATCGATTTCGTCGATAAAGACAATCCCTTTTTCGGCAGCGGCCACATTATAATCGGCCACCTGCAAAAGACGAGAGAGAATACTCTCCACATCTTCGCCCACGTAACCGGCTTCGGTAAGCACGGTAGCGTCGACAATGGTAAAGGGAACGTGGAGCAACCGAGCAATAGTCCTGGCCAAAAGAGTCTTACCGGTACCGGTTTCGCCAACCAGGATAATATTCGATTTCTCAATCTCTACATCATCCTCTTCGTTGTCCGAAGGGGGTTGCAGAAGTCGCTTGTAATGGTTATAGACAGCCACCGACAGATGACGCTTGGCCTCGTCCTGCCCAATCACATAGCGGTCTAAAAAGGCCTTGATCTCCTTGGGCTTTTTCTTCGAAATCTTTGAAAGATCGTTATCCGGAGTCGTCTTGGGAATTTCGGCCGAAACAATCTCATACCCGCGCTTTACACACTCGTCGCAGATAAATCCGGAATAGCCGGCAATTAACAAATTGACCTGATTACGAGGCCTTCCACAAAAGGAACATTTATCGAGTTTACCGGCCATTCTACTTCTGTTTATGCAGCACCTCGTCGATCATACCGTAGGCAAAAGCCTCCTGGGCGGTCATCCAGTAATCGCGATCGGAATCCTGTTTTACCTTATCAAATTCATTTCCGGTATGTTCGGCAATAATGGAGTAGAGCTCCTGCTGCAATTTCTGAATCTCACGGACTGTGATTTCCAACTCCGAAACCTGACCCTGAGCGCCTCCCATGGGCTGATGAATCATAATACGGGAGTGTTTCAACGCTGATCGTTTTCCCTTCTTCCCGGCACATAGCAGTACGGCACTCATAGAGGCAGCCATTCCGGTGCAGATAGTGGCCACGTCACAGTTGATATACTGCATAGTATCGTATATTCCAAGCCCGGCATGCACCGAACCGCCGGGCGAATTGAAATAGATCTGAATATCCTTCGAAGGATCGACCGAATCGAGAAATAGGAGCTGCGCCTGAATCACATTTGCCGTATAATCGTCTATCTGGGTACCCAGAAAGATAATACGATCCATCATCAGACGCGAAAAAACATCCATAGAGGCCACATTCAGATGGCGCTCCTCAATAATATAGGGGGTTAGCGAACTGGTAACGGCCGAAGTCACATTATGCAGCGAGGTGCTGCTTACTCCCAGATGGCGGGTGGCATACTTCCGAAATTCATCACTGTAATTCATCGCAGTAGATTTAAAGATGATAAAAAACGAAGCCGCATAAAGGAACGCTTTCGAACCTCCATGCAGCCCCGGATAGAATAATTCGGCTTAGGCCTGCTGCTCTTCGGCCATCAGTTGGTCGAATGCCTCGGAGGTAACCTCCACCTCATTTACGGTGATTTGGTTGCGCAGAACATTGAAGACCGACTCGTCCATCATTTTATCGACCACTCGTCTCGACTCCTCTTTTCTGCCTAACATACCTCTGGCATAGCTGGTAAGCTGCTCATCGGGAAGATTACGCATACCATACTGCGCAAACTGATGTGCCACATCCTTCTTGGCAAACTCCAGAAGATCGTCGTCGGTAAGATTGATTTCGAACTGCTTAACCAATTGGTTGCGAATTAATTGCCATTTCAAATCTTTCTCGAACAGCGCGAAATCCTTCTCAATCTCTTCGGCAGTAAACTTCCCTTCGTTAATACGGAGCAGCCATCTTTTCAGGAAAGCGGCAGGCAGTTCACTAACAAAACGATCCACAAAGAGCCTGCGAACCTCCATGCGGAGCTTCATGGCGCTATCGCCTTCCAGATTGGTGATTATCTCTTCACGAACGCGCGACTCAAACTCCTCACGAGTGGTAACAACCCCGTCGCCGTAGATTTTATCAAATAAAGCCTGATCAATTTCGGCATTGGCAAAGCGTGAAACCGATCCAATCACAAAACGGAAGGTCGAAGAAGTAAGCGATTCGACCTCCTCTTTCTTGATACGCAGCATGGAGGCAATTTCGGTATCGTTAGGAAAGGCCTTCTTTACATCGAACAGGAGACCATCTCCCGCCTTCAACCCCACAAACTGTTGTTTAATCGCCTCTTCTTTGAGGAACTCAAGATAGATAGCGGTATCCTCTGCCAAAACGCCCCCTTCGAGCGCATTTCCGGCCTCATCGGTCTGGGTAAAATCACCGCGAACCATCTCGTTGCCCGACTCGACAAGCTCGAGCGAAACAAACGATCCGTAACGACGAGTATAGTGGTTTATATAATCTTCGAGCATTTTGGCATCGGGCACCACCTTATAGGCATTGACCGAAACCTCTTTCATATTCGAAAGATCGAGAGTAGGGGCCAGTCCGAGGTCGAAAAGGAAAGTAAACTCCGTTTGGGCATCGAAATCAATGATCGGCTGATTTTCATTAGGAAGAGGTTCGCCCAGAATATGAAGCTGCTCCTGTTCAATCAAATTGTTCAGTGCCTCCGAAACCAGTTTATTTACCTCGTCTACCAACACATAGCGGCCGTACATCTTACGAATTATCCCTTCGGGGGCCTTCCCGGGCCGGAAGCCATCGATTTTGGCATTACGACGATATGACTTGAGCGTCTCCTTTACTTTGGGCTCATAGTCCTCACTAACCACCTTTACGGTAACAACTGCGTTCAACGAATCGACCAGCTCTTTTGATACGTTCATGTATGCGATTTTTTGGGATAATAATAACGAAATCAAATCAATAACCGGGTGTATACCAAAATGTTCCGGTCATAAAGAAATTGCTCGGCAAATGTAATAAAAAAAAATCAGACAGCAACATGCCCATCCCGGCGCACCCCCCCCTACCTATGAAGAATATTATTCCTTCTGTTAGAGGCTACATACTTGAGAATCTCCTTTTTAAACCGGGCCTCACCATCACCGATAAAAGAGAGGCGAACAGGAAGGTAGAACCATCTGTGTGGATGTGAAAAGTGGCTTTGTAGTTCGGCCAGCCGCACAGCGTCTTTTTCGGTGGTAATAATGCATACCTTCTCCTCACCTTCTGGCAGCATAGCCTCTATCAAAGCTATATCAGATGGCGTAAAGGCATAGTGATCGGGAAACCGTTTGCAGGCAAGCAGAGGCATCATTTCGGCTACCTGCAACTCGAAAGGAGCGGGAGAGGCAATCCCGGAAACCAAAATGGCCTTGAAGCCGTCAAAGTTGCGGTCTACCCCATCCGCACCACTCTCTCCCTCTCCAAAGATGGGTTGCAGTGTACCATAAGCAAGCGTAGAGAAGAATATAGATTGATAGGGATAGATGTTCAGGTTACGGGTAAAGATGCGCTGATCCATGGGTGAGATACGTTCGGGCACCTTCGTAACCACAACAATATCGGCCCGATCGAGCGAAGAGGGCGGCTCGCGCAAATCGCCCGCGGGGAGCATAGTGTCGAAACAGGGAGGGCGGTTATAGTCTACCATCAGGATAGTCAGCCCCGGGGCAACGTACCGGTGCTGAAAGGCATCGTCGAGCAACACCACCTGCAACGCAGGATTCTGCTCTTTCAACCGCTGAATAGCCCTTGCCCTGCGTGCATCGACTGCCACTGTAATCAGAGGAAACTTTCGCTTTACCTGACGCGGCTCATCACCTGCCTCCGAAACCGAAGAATCGGCGTCGACCAACCGAAACCCTTTGCTTTTTCGCTTGTATCCGCGACTCACTACAGCCAACTGATAGTTATCCTGAAGCAAGCCGGCCAGATATTCGATCAGAGGGGTTTTTCCGGTTCCTCCCACCGTAATGTTGCCCACAGAGATTACCGGAATCCGAAACGATTTCGATTCAATCCATTTGTAATCGAACATTAGGTTCCTCAGCCCCACCGCCATCCGAAAAAAAAAAGCCGGCCGGTGCCAATAGAAGCTTTACCCATTTGTTCTTGCGGTTCAACATAATCGGT